>NZ_DAKC01000055.1:0-4734 GCF_002496465.1 Methanosaeta sp. UBA356
TAAAGAGAGGAATAGCGGAGAAGCTACGAGTCCTCACCACGAGAGAGATTCTGTCATTGCTCAGCATCCACGAGCCTGATTTCTAATTCTTTGCCCCACCACCAAATTCTTCTACTGCCAACATAATACCATACTAATCTGGTGGTGGCAGGAATTGAAAAGCACAGTCTTTTTTGCCGGGGTCAGAGCAAGAAGCCCGGAGGACAATCTGCAAAACAAGATCCTGCGGCTCTTTGATGCTGCAGGATTTCCCTATATCATGAAGAAAGGAGACCTGACAGCGATCAAGATTCATTTCGGAGAGCAGGGAAACAGCTCTTATGTAAATCCCGTCCTGGTTCGACCCGTGGCCGATAAGATCAGATCTGCAGGAGGACAGCCTTTTCTCACCGACACCAATACCCTTTACGGAGGCAGCCGCTCCAATGCCGTCCGCCACCTGCAGACCGCAGAGGAGCACGGCTTTGGCCGGACGGTGGCCGGAGCGCCGGTGATCATCGCCGATGGCCTGCAGGGAGACAACTACCGGGAGGTGGCCATCTCCGGAAAGCACTTCCAGCGGGTCAAAATTGCCGGTGAGATCGCCTCCGCCCAGAGCATGATAGTAGTATCCCACTTCAAAGGCCACCTGCCCGCCGGCTTTGGAGGGGCGATCAAGAACCTGGGGATGGGCTGTGCCCCCGCCCTCGGGAAATCGGACCAGCATTCCGCCCGGCCCATATTCAATGCCGAGCTATGTGAAGGCTGCCGGGCCTGTGCAGATGGCTGCCCCAACCAGGCCATCACTGTGAAAAAGAAGATAACCCAGATCGACTACAGCCTGTGCACCGGCTGCGGCAAGTGCCTGCGCCTCTGCCCTGCTCATGCCCTGGACTTCGACTGGATTGTGGAGGTGCCGCCATTCATGGAGAGGATGGTGGAGTATGCCCTGGGGGCAGTGACCGGAAAGGAGGGTAAGGTGGGATTTTTTAATTTCCTTCTCAACATCACCCCTGACTGCGACTGCGTGCCCTGGAGCGACACCCCCATTGTGCCGGATATCGGCATCCTGGCCTCAAAGGATCCTGTAGCCATAGATCAGGCCAGCTATGACCTGGTAAACCGGCAGGCTGGCCTGAAAAATACCCTTTTGGAGAGGAATCTTGAGCCTGGTGAGGATAAGTTCCTGGGGATCTGGGAGAGCACTATGGGAATCATTCAGATGGATTACGGGGAGAGGATAGGTCTGGGCAGGAAGGACTATCAGTTGGAGGAGGTCTGAATCCATGAAGGTAGTAGCATTCAACGGCAGCCCCCGCAAGGATGGAAACACCGCCACCCTACTGGCAGCGGTCCTCCGGGAATTGGAGAGCCAGGGGATTGAGACGGAGCTGGTGCACCTTATAGGCCCCCTGGCTGGCTGCAAAGCCTGCTTCAAATGCAAAGAGAAAAAGAACGGCCGGTGCATTCAGGACAAGGACATGATAAATCAGTGCATCCAGAAGATGGCCGCAGCGGACGGGATCATAATCGGCTCGCCCACCTATTTTGCCGACCTCACTCCCGAGACCAAGGCCCTCATCGATCGGGCCGGTTTTGTGGCCATGGCCAATGGATATATGTTCAAGCGCAAGGTGGGGGCGGCGGTGGTGGCCGTTCGCCGGGCAGGGGCGATCCACGTCTTCGACTCCATCAACCACCTCTTCCTGATCAGCCAGATGATCATCGCCGGGTCAAGCTACTGGAACATAGGCATGGGCTTTGCAGAGAAGGATGTAGAGAGGGACGAAGAGGGGCTGGCGACCATGCGGACCCTGGGGCAGAACATGGGCTGGCTACTAAAAAGGATAGGAAATGATTGATTTTTTCATTTTTTTTATTCCCTTCAATATTGCAGCTCAAATCCCCTCATTCGCCTACCTCCCCTCCTTTTGCCCGAAAAGGTATTTAGGCTAGAGATGCAGGCATCAGAGGACGAGTGTGAGAGCGATGCAACCACTGAAAAAGGGGGACTGTGCCCTCTGACCGATGATCTCTGGGTCATATCTTTCATGGGCCGGGACAGACCCGGTCTTATTCGCGACATTCTGAATAAGCCTGCTCTTCAGAATGTGAACATCGTGGATATGGATCAGAAGGTGATGCAGGGAATCTGCATCATGACAGTGGTAGCTGATTTTGCCTCTGCGGACATCACCCCTGGCCAGCTGGAGGAATGGTACCAAAAGAATGCCAGGAACCTATCCCTTGACTTCTCCTTCCTCCCCCTGGAGAAGCATCAGGGCCGGCGCCAGACCGCTAAAGAGCTGTATATCGTCACCATTCTCGCCAAAGACAGGCCGGGGATCATTCGCGACGTGGCGGAGGTGGCCGCCAGGAATGGTGTCAACCTGGAGAGGGCCTCGGTCACCGCCCGAGGGGAGCTGATCTCCATCGAGTTTTTGATGGACTTTGCCGACTGCACTGCGGACGACTGCCGATCACAGCTTAAGAAGGAGTGCGAAGGCCTGGGGCTGGATGTGTTTATCCAGGAGCTGGGCAGATCCCGAAAAGAGAAGAGGCTCATCGTCTTCGATATGGACATGACCATTGTGGACTTCGAGATCATCAATCGCTTGGCCAGCTTTGCCGGCGTGGACGAGCAGGTCAAGGCAATCACTGACCGGGCGATGAACGGTGAGATGGACTTCAAGGAATCCCTCTGCCAGAGGGTGCGCCTCTTGAAGGGAATGCCCCTATCCACTCTGCAGGAGATCGCTGCCGACCTGCAGCTTACCCCAGGCTCTGAGGAGCTCATCCACCACTTAAAGCAGGTGGGATACAAGATCGCCTTAATCAGCGGCGGATTCACTTTCTTTACGGATGTGCTCAAGGAACGCCTGGGATTCGATTATGCCTTTGCCAACGACCTGGAGATCAAAGACGGGGTGCTAACCGGGGAGATCAAAGGGGAGATCATCGATGCCGAGGCCAAGGGGCGGATCATCTATGATCTTGCCGAGCGGGAGAAGATCAGCCCGGACAACATTGTTGCAGTGGGGGATGGGGCCAACGACTGCCTGATGATCAAGAATGCCGGCTTAGGGGTGGCCTTCAATGCCAAAGAGGTTCTAAAGAAGGTCTCGGACGGATCGCTATCCAGGGAGAACCTTCTGGGATTACTGAATGTGCTGGGGCTGGCGGAGAAGGAGAGAGAGGTCTAGGCGAATACATCCATACGCACGCTCACTGGCTAAAGCCGTATCTCCCTATGAAAGCGTGGGGCAAAAGAATCCAAGAGACTGAGCTCAAATGACGATAAGGCCCACTCCTTCCTGGCCACCAATAGTGGGCATAATTTTATTTTCTAAGAATGCAACCTACATGACAGATGCAGCCGATAAAGATAATAATAGAAATGCATCCGGACGGTTATGTTGCCTATCCTATCGGCATCAAGGGTATCGTAATTGGAGAGGGCGATACATATGGAGAAGCCCTTGCCGATGTCAAGTCTGCCATTCAATTCCACATCGAGACATTTGGCCGGGAATCCATAGAGATAGACGGAATTAGTGAGACTTTTGTGGCTGAAGTGGTAGTGTGAATCGCATTTCCATGAGAAGAATCAATCCAGATGGAAGAAAGACGCCTCTGACACTGCCGAATCAAAGGAGATCAAAGGCTCTACTCTATTAATAATGCGCTTTGGCCCCTTCACCTGATGCCGCCTCCCCCGCCCTTGACCATCTCTCCACCCAGATGCTTCTCCGGATTCTGGTCAAAGGCCTTCTTGCACCCCGGAGCGCAGAAGTAATACTTCTTGCCCTTGTACTCGCTCACCAGCTTCGCCATCTTCTCGTCCACCGCCATCTTGCATATGGGATCTATTGCCATCTTCCTCATCCTCCAGTGCCCGTAATCCTGATTGCTTTCTTTTTCGTTGCTGGCGGTATATATCTCTTGAGCAGCAGAGAGAGGGTGACCACAGTCACAGAAGAGAGGGCCATGGCAAGGCCGGCCAGCTCCGGCCGGAAGGTGATGCCATAGAGCGGATAGAGAGCCCCCGCAGCCACCGGAACCAGCAGGGCATTGTAGGCGAAGGCCCAGAAGATGTTCAGCTTGATCCTGGATATGACCTTGCGGCTGAGCTGAATGGCAGCCACAGCATCCAGAAGGTCGTCTTTCATCAAGACGATATCACCGGTCTCAATGGCCACATCTGTGCCGCTGCCTATGGCAATCCCCACATCAGCTTCCGCAAGAGCGGGAGCATCATTGATGCCATCCCCTACAAAGCCCACCCGGCTACCCGCCTCCTTCAGCCTTCTGACCTCATGGGCCTTCTCCTCGGGCAGAACCTCCGAAAGAGTTTTCTGAATGCCGATCTTCTCTGCCACTCTGGCCGCGCTGCGAGGATTGTCGCCGGTGATCATCACCACCTCAAGATTCATCTTTTTCAGCTCTTCGACTGCATAAGCAGATGAATCCTTGAGCCTGTCGGATATGGCCAAAACTCCGGACGCCTTTCCGTCCACAGCCACTAGCATGGCCGTCTTTCCCTCCTCCTCATATCCAATAGCTTTCTGGAGGAGGCCGTCAAGCATAGCGATATCCATCTCATCGAAGAGAATCCTGTTTCCTGCAGCCACGCTCATCCCGGCGATGCGGGCAACGACCCCCTTTCCGGGAAAGGCCTCAAACTGCTCAGCCGGAAGAAGATCAAATCCATCCTCCTTCGCACGTCGCACCACCGCCTCGGCCAGAGGATGCTCG
>NZ_DAKC01000063.1:0-3553 GCF_002496465.1 Methanosaeta sp. UBA356
ACCCCTGCGCCCCAGCACTGTAGTCCTATAAGATGGAATTAAAAAAGCAAGGAGGTCATCTGACGGAAACTTGCATTTTATCTGTTCGTCCCTCCACCCGTATTCATGATCTGATTCATGGAATCAACCGGGTAACCCATAGACCTGGAGAAGTTGAACAGCTGCGTGGCAAGGTTGGTGAACTCCTGGCCCAGCGACTGAGAAAGGAGCGACTGCGCCCCGCTGGAGATGTCCATCTCAATTTCTATGTCGCCCTCCAGGATGACCCCCTCCAGGCTCTGAACCTGGTAATCGGATAACGCCTCGTTTATGTCTTTCATTTTCATGGAACTTTTCTCATCTGCCATTTTGTCCTCCTCTTTTGACCATTTCAGCCCTTTTTAAGTGGGAGATGGAGGTGGTGACAAACCGCAGGTTAGCCCCAACCTCCTGATTTGAATGGTTGTGTGGAATTCTTAATCCACTAAGTTTGAGTTAATACAAATTAATTTTACTTAAAGTTTGCGGTTAAAGGATCTATAAAAGCTTAAAATAATTTTTATAAAAAATTGGTATGGAGCTGAGACTCTCTCCCCAAGAGCATCTTCAGGGTTTGGGGAAAACAAATACCAAATCAGGAAATTCCATACCTAAATAATCGGTCATATACTCTTTATACGCCTCTGTCGGATCTGCAGCGAACTCCGGATGGAGCAGCTTGGCCCAGTATAGGTATCCTACCACGCTATCCAGCCCCGTCATCAGCTCGTTGCTGATCAAGTATACCCGTTGGTTTTTCACCGCATCTATGCTCTCCCATCCATCGCGGCTTGAGATCTCTTCGATCAACGCCTCGGGCTCATCAGTGCTGTTCCAGCCCCAGTCCAACTCTGAGCTGTAAACGTACTTCATCAAGACCTCTGGATTCTCGGTGATGATCCACTCGCTATCCACATGCGGATAAGCTTCCGACATATTGGCAGCAATGTTCCTGCCGCCGGTCAGTTCAAGCACCAGGCTTCCCTTTGCCCCTTCTCCATATGTCCCAACATCATTTAGACCCTTAAAGCCCGTCTCCAAAAAGACGCTGGGCCGCTCATCCCGGCTCAAATTGTTCACATAATCATCTATCTGCCTTTCATATCCGGAGCGCCATTGAATATACCGGTCCTCTGCCCCATTCGTGCCCAGAATGTAGCTGAGCTTGACCAGCTCCTCCGTCACGAAGTTCGGATCTGTGAACTCCAGGACGACTACGGGTATTCCTGCGGGATCAAGCTTCTCCTCTGCTTCGGATATGGGCGGCCATTTTTCGTAGCTGATTACCAGATCCGGATCAAGGGAGATGGCCGCCTCATAATCCTCTATCTTCCAGCCGCCGACTGATGGCAGATCGGCAAACTCGGGGAAGAAGTAAGTCTTTTCATGAATGGCATTGGAGACGCCGACGACCTTCTCCGTCGCCTTCAAAACCTTGAATGCCTCAGCGGTAAGGCCGCTGGGAACGATGACTCTTTCCACAGGTATATCGATTGACACCGTCCGGTTGGCAGTATCCTTCAAGATGAGATTCGTTTCTCTGCCTGCTACGATGTCCTCGATCTGCGCGATGTCCTCCTGGCCGATATTGCCATCGTTATTGGCATCGGCCAGCTCGCTATATTCCTGTGTGCCATTGATGATCCCTTCAACATAATCGACGTCCCTTTGATCTATGGTATCATCCAGGTTTGCATTGCCATAGATCTTCAGGGTGAGATGAGATCCGCATGCCAGGATCGGCAGTGAGCACAGCATTAACCATGCCAATAGTATCCATATTCGCGTCTTACTAAGCATTTCGATCACCATTTTTTGATTAAAGGAAAGATTAATTGATTTAAGTCTTTCTCATCCGGACGAGGCTGCATTTGATTCATTGCCTCTCAGTATGACGCACCGGCCCAAGATTTATATACAACTTAATTTGTCTAAAAGCCAATTAATTTGACTAAATGGGAGGTAGTAACGTTGAGAAAAAAGGCTTTGCAGATCCTGATCTCTCTTTTATTGCTCATATCAGTATGCTGTGGAGAGACGGTAACCCTGATCGATTTTACTGGGCATCAGGTCGAGCTGTCCGCTCCCGTAACCAAGACAGTATCTCTCTCAGCCGCTGCTTCTGAGATCCTCTGGGCTCTGGATGAGGGAAAAAGCATGGTCGGACGCAGCACCAGCTCCAACTTTCCCCCAATGATCGAGAGCTTAACCGTCGCGGGAAAGCACTCCAACTCACCGGATTTAGAGCTCATCATGGAGCTTGAACCCGAGCTGGTAATTGCCGATACCATGCTCTCGGAGGAGGACCGGAAGGTGCTCGAGGAGGACGGAATTGCCGTTGTCGTGGAAAGGTTCATAGATCCCAATAGGACGCTCCTGGTCATCGAGAACCTGGGAAGGGCTCTTGGAAAAGAGGAGCGCGCTTCTGAGCTGGCGGGCCAGCTGAAAGGTTATCATGATCTCATAAAGGAGAGAATCTCGGGCACAAATTCGGAGGAGAGACCAACCGTGTTCTTCGAGTGGCTGGGAAAGCCGTATCATTCGGCATCTAACGGCACATCCTATGACAACTTCATCGACTTTGCCGGCGGAGTCAACATCGCAGCCAATGAATCGGTCGATTATCCCGATGTCAGCCCGGAATGGGTGATAGAGAAAGATCCTGATGTCATACTTCACATTCTGGGAAGCTCGAAGGACTATACAGAGGAGGAACTAGAGCAGTGGAGGGATGAGATCATATCTCGGCCGGAGCTGCAGAATTCAAGGGCGGTCAAAGAGGGACGGGTCTACGTTTTAAGCGGTACGGTGGCCACGGGAGTCCGCTCTGCGATCGGCGAGCTTTACCTGGCCAAGTGGTTCTATCCCGAATTATTCGAGGACATAGATCCGGGTGTCGAGCATGAGAAGCTCATACAGGAGTTCTACAACATGAAGCTGGAGGGAGGATACGCTTATCCCTCCGATGCCTGAGCTAGCAAATGAATCGAATTCGTATCCTGACGTGAGCCCCGAGTGGGTGGTACAGATCGACCCAGATGTAATCCTTCAGTCGGAGCCCAGCACCAAAAACTACACTGAGGATGAGCTGGCCCAGTTGAGGGATGAGATAATGAGCCGGCCGGAGCTGCAGAGCGCAAAGGCGGTAGAAGACGGACGGGTCTTTGTGATGAGCGGCAAGATCACATCGGGAATACGGGCCATAGTTGGAGAGCTTTACCTGGCCAAATGGCTTCATCCACAACGGTTCGAAGATGTGGACCCTGATGTTGTGCACCGGGAGCTCATAGATAAGTTCTACGGTCTTGAGCTGGAGGGGGCTTACGCCTTTCCCTCATCTTCCTTTTTAGATATGGAGATCGAATGAGAACAACCACACTGTTGATCGTCCTTGCTCTTCTTCTAGCTCCTGCCTTAGCAGAGGAAGAAGAGAAGGTCACATAAACACAGGCAGGAAGCCCTGCTCTTCAGGGCGGGGAGGAATGCCGTAAGTAGCCCACCAAAACCTTTATCGAAGAAGTCAGCGTGACTCTTC
>NZ_DAKC01000025.1:0-2873 GCF_002496465.1 Methanosaeta sp. UBA356
TTGTTAATAATTATAAATAATAACGATTATAGATCCTATGGCTTGAAGAGATGGTCGAATCTCGAAGAGCCTAAAAGCAGCCGTGCCCGGCCGCTGGAAGAATACTGTTAATGACAGCTCATTCAGGGTCACAGATATAAAGAAATTAATGCAAAAATAACATCGCGAGCAACATCCATAGCTCTTTTCCGCAGCAAAACCTAAATAAAAAGCTGACTATGAATCATAATTGGAGAATTCCACTTAAATAATATGGAGTGGCTTCCATGATCTTTATCTGGCACCATCTTCCCAGATCCAGCGCGCCGGGGATCACAATGCCAGCATAATTGGCAGATCGGGCCTTCATGGTCTTGCCTCTCCCACACTCAGTCACAAGAGCATGCAATACCTTCCCCAGATAACGGCTATTCCTCCTCTCAGCGATCTCCAGCCATATTCGGGTCATCTCCCTCGAGCGGTCTTTCTTAATCCTGTCCGGCATGTCGTAGAGCCTGGCGGCTGATGTTCCAGGCCGGGGGGAGAATCTGGTGATATTCACCTTATCCGGCTGCAATCTCTCAATCAGGCTCATGCTCTCCTCAAAATCCTTATCCGTCTCGCCGGGAAAGCCAACGATAATATCAGTTATTATGGAGATGTCTGGATAGGCAAATCGAAAGGCGCTCACAAGCTCGAAGAACTCATCTGAGGTGTATCCGCGTCCCATCCTCTGCAAAATTTCATCCGAGCCGGACTGAACGGGGATATGCAGGAAACGGTAGATCTTTGGGCTCTGAAATGCCTCAATCAGCCTATCCTGGATGAGCCGAGCGCTATCGGGATTCATCATTCCAACCCTGAGCATAAAATCCCCTGGAATCTCAGTCAGCGTCTCCAGCAGCCCGGCCAGATCAGATCCAATATCAGATCCAAATGCGGCAGTGTCCTGAGCAGATATCTGGATCTCGGCTGTGCCAAGCTGTGCCAGCCTTTCCACGGCAAGGACCACATCCTCAACCGGATGGCTCTTCAGCCTGCCCCTGGCATTTGAGACTATACAATAGCTGCATGAGCCGTTGCAGCCGTCCGCCACATTGACAATGCCGCAGCTCTCTCCTCCGGGAGATGATTCGCGAAGATGAACAGCAATATGCCTCTCGCGCAGCATTTCTTCAGATTGAAAATTCTGAGATTGTAATTGCCCGGATTGCATATGCTGCGAAGGCATGAGCCAACCATTAAAGAGTTTGACGATCCTGGCGGCATCTCCTTGACTCAATGGTCCCAATCGCCCCCGGCAGCAGAGCGTTTGAACCGACTGGGGTATTGCCGCCGCCAGGCAGCCGGCGACGACCAGCTTCTCACCCTCCAGCTGCCGCAGCCGGCGGAGGATCTTTCTCTCCGTCCTTTCGGTGACCGCACAGGTGTTCACTATCACCATGTCAGCCTCCTTCAGGCCGGAAGGGATATGGCCCATCTCCCTCAGGGCCTCTGCCAGATCCTGAGAATTCCCGAAGTTCGATGTGCAGCCGAAGGTCTCGATATAAAACCTCATTCCAAAGCCTCACTTGAGGCCGTCTCCTCCCTTCTCACCTGATAAATCCCACTGATCGCCCCTATGACCGCCGGGGCGAGGAAAAAGCCGCCGATCCCTGCCACCAGAGCCCCTCCAAAAAAGGAGAGCATTACCAGCAATGGGTGCAATGAGGATCTGGTGGAGATGATATAGGGCCTTATGAACAGCTCTGAGGGGAGATAGATGAGAGCGGAGCTGATGACCAGGAAGAACAAAGCACCCTCCAGGCCCACGGTGAAGTAGCGGTAGACGGCCAGTGGGACCAGGACCGCCCAGGAGGTGAGGACCGGAACCATGCCGGCGATAAAGACGATGCTCGCCAAAGCTATGGGCCGGGGTATGCCGAAGAGGAAGAATATAACCGCTGCGATCAAGCTTCCCACGATTGATGTATAGACAGTGCCGATGAATATGCCGCTCAGAATTCGGTCGATTCTATCGATGTACCGCTCAAGAACCCTCATCTCTCCGTCTGGCAGGAGGGATATCAACGATCCCACAAAGCCCTCGCCATCCAGGAGGATGAAGTAGCAGATGGGGAAGGAGATGAGAAAGTTGATTATCCCCAAAGAGGCCATCCTGCCGATTTGGAGGATGGGAATAGATGCTGCCAGAGAGGCGATCAGGCCGAAGGCGTTCTCCAGACCGGAGAGCAGGCTCTCCCTGGCCCAGGAAGGAAGGTCTGTCGCCGTCTGCTGCATGAGATATCCAAGCCAGTACCTGAGCGCCTCCTGGTTCTTTGCCAGGGCTATTATCTGAGTGGCCACCTCAAGGCTTCCCAGGCCCAGCATCAGGAATATGGGGACCACGACGCAGATGGCAGCAACAAGCGACCCGAGCTTTTTTCTCTTGCCGAACCGATCCCTTATGGGCCGGCCCACATAGGCAAAAACGCTGCCCAGGATTATGCCGTCTAAGAATGGAAAGGCAAAGCATGCGGTCATGAGGACCGCGGCCAAGGCTAGGATTAAAATGCCCTTATGCTCTGAGCACCAGCGATCAGGGTCGTAGTCCATGGTTCACACCAAAGAATGAAGCATCTTGTCTTGCCGCGGAATTCATTCGCTTGATAGATATGGGTGACGCTTTATTAATGTTTCAAGGGAATGAAGATTGAGTGGGAGAGATGCGCCAGAGTTGCATAAGGAGATGATGACCGAGGATCGAGCATTCTCCAGGGCCAGGAAATAGATGCTTCTTGTGACTTCGCCTGCTACTATTGTTCGTCTTTTTTCTAACCTTAATCGTTTCTGTGCGTCTCTGTGAGCTTTGTGACTCTGAGGTTTTATTCCGTAACTACCATGTGTTTGAATAT
>NZ_DAKC01000017.1:0-4679 GCF_002496465.1 Methanosaeta sp. UBA356
GTTAAAAAGTTGGAAAGTACAGTAATCTTCAGCCATACTGTCTTGCCCCGCTGGTTCGATTGATAGATTATATGAAAGAACTTTCGGATGGTTATTTGGTATATGATAAAAAAATATGAATTATTCACACGAAGCGAAACAGGACAGGTACGAAATATTTTCGGGACTACACAAAATTTTCCCTTCATCACAATATAATCGCTCTGCTCTAAAATGCGTGGCTAACGTACTGTAGAAAATTTTCCTTTGTGCCTTTGCGCCTTTGTGGTGAGGCCTACGAATCCCGATTTCACCATACTTCAGCCCAAAGCATAGCGCAGCAGTCCGGCCAGCTTCAAGCCATCCCAGTCCAAATGAAAGAGCATCTTGATCATCAGACTGCTGGGCCGGTCGATATCCCCATGCTCTTCTATGGTTTTGATGAGCGCGGGCCTTCCGGCCAGGTAATTCACCAGCTCGTCGCATTCTTTTGCGCTCATTCGATTCAGCATCCGGTTTGCCCTCATGCCGATCTCAAGCTCCCGGCCCAGATTGGCCCGCCAGATCCGGTCGTACTCCTGCAGCCTCTGGGCAGAGCCGTCGCCTTCCATTGCAGCAGCTGCAGCCACGCCACCTGCGATTTTGGCCGCCACCAGTCCGGGATAGATCCCTCCTCCTGAGGTGGGCTTGACCTGGCCGGCAGCATCGCCCACCACCAGTAGGCCCTGGGCGACGGTCACCGGGGGCGGGCCCAGCGGCAGGCCGCCTACGTTTATCGTTGTTGCCGATCCAAGGATCCTCTTCCTTATCACCTCCTGCCCGAGAAATCTCTTCAAATGCTCGCATCCCCTCTCTCTGGCGCACAGGCCGATGCGGGCGGTCTCTTCTCCCGTGGGTATCACCCAGGCGAAGAGGCCTGGTGCCGCTCCAAGGTGCACCTCAACCGATTCGGGATCCTCTACTGCAAACGGGAGCTCCAGCTGTGCTCCGGACAAAACCAACTCCGGCGGCATGATCCCCGCCTGCCTGGCCAGCCTGGCCCTGACCCCTTCCGCGCTGATGACAATCGATGCCCTGATCTCATCTCCTCCCCCAATGGAGAGAACGCTCTCTTCCCCCTCCCGTCTTATTCTTCTGACCGGCGAGCAGAGCCTCATCTCCACCCCCTCATGCAGGGCCTCGCAGGCTGCTGCCCGGTCAAAGAGCCTCCTGTCCACTACGCTTGCCCTTGGATCCTGGGCTTTGAAGTCCAATCGATTCCCGCCAGGGGAATAGATCGCTGCCCCTTTCATCCTCCTCAGGACAAAGGAGCTGCCCGGCAGCTCTGACTCCGCCAGAGCGCCCAGGCCCAGGAGGCCGGCGCATTCCACCGGCCAGCCCACCGCTGGATGCTCCTCCAGAATGACCGCATTAGCTCCCGATTTGGCGGCATACTTGGCGGCCATGGAGCCTGCCGGGCCGGCGCCGATGACAGCTACATCAAAGCGTTCTTTCAGGATAGACATCTCTCCAGGTATTCTACCAGATCGCATATCGTCTCGATCTTTTCATCGATCTGAGTGCCATCGGAGATGCGGTCGTACACCAGATCCCAGCAGGAATAGTTCCTCAGCCTGAGAACGGGCTCTCCTTTTGGCGTCCAGGCCATTTCAATCTCATAGCGCATCCACTGGCCGTTCTCTCGTCTGACCTCAAAGCTTGGACAGTCTCCGACGGCGCCGCCGGAAAAGGCTATTCTTCCGCCATCCACTTCCTCATCGATCTGTGCATTGATGAACAGCCTTATCCAGCGTATATATTTCGAGTAACGGTAAGCCCCCTCCGAGAGACTGACAGGACCCTCCCAGCCGGGGATCTCTCTCATGTTCTCCAGATTCCATTCCTCCAAATTCACATTATCCAGATTGTGCCGAGAGCATATGCCTCTTGCGGGTGGCTAAAAAAATGGCCCAAGGTGCAAAAGATTTTGTACAATCCAGGGTTAATAATACTCTATGGCCGAGGTAGTGCAGCTGGTCGAAAAGACCGCAGGAAAGGAGGAAGATGGGGCAGAGGACGAGGAGCCAATCCCCTCGGTGCCTCCCAGAACCATATGGTCAGGCAGCCTGCGAATAGGTCTGGTCAACATTCCGGTCAAAGCCGTCTCCATGATCCGGAACACCCGCATAAGCTTTCGCATGCTTCACAAAGCCTGCAAGACCCCCATATCCTTCAAGCGCTACTGCCAGGAGGGGGAGGAGGTCATGCTCGCGGACATCGTCTATGGTTATCCTCTGGGAAATGAGAAGTATGTGGTTTTAGAGAAAAAGGAGATAGATAAAGCGAAGCCCGAGTCCAGGAGCACCATAGCCCTCGACCGCTTCGTCAGCTTCTTTGAGGTTGATCCTCATTACTTTGAGAAGACCTATCTGCTCCTGCCCGACCGCTCAGAGGAGGCCTATTCTCTCTTGAGGGCGGTGATGGAAAAGACGGGCAAAGCGGCCATCGGCAGGATAACCATGCACTCTCGGGAGAGGCCGGTCATAGTCCACTACTACCGGCAGGCAATCGCGGCCACCACCATGCGATACCCTGATGAGATAAGGGACCCGTCGGGGTATAGCGTACTCAAAGAGCTTCCCGAGCCATCGGAAAAGGAGATGGAGCTGGGATTTGAGATCGTTCGCGGCCTGACAGGAGAGCTGGATTATAGCGCTTATGAGGATGAGTACAAGAAGAGAATCGAGGCCCTGGTGAGGTCCAAGATGGAGGGTATCGTGAGCGTGCCGGAGAGGAAGAAGAAGGAGAAGCCCCCTGCCAAGAGCCTGATGGAGGCCCTGCGGGCGACGGCAGATTCGCTGAAATGAATCCCATCAAGCCGATGCTGGCTGTATCCGGCCAGCCCTTCAGCAGAGAGGGCTGGATCTTCGAGCCGAAGATCGACGGGACCCGCTGCATAGCTTCGGCCAAAAAAAGGGTCCTGCTCTCCAACCGCAGGCTGGCGGATATCACCTATCGCTACCCTGAGCTGGCCAGTGCCCTTGGCAGCCTGCAGGGCGAGTGCGTCCTGGACGGCGAGATCACCGTCTTCAGGAAGGGCATTCCCAATTTCCGTTCTCTAGCGGAGCGGGACCATCAGAACGATCCGATCAGGATAGACTACCTCTCCCGCGCCATGCCGGCCAGCTATGTGGTGTTCGATATCCTCAGTCTTGATAAAGAGAGCCTGATGCACCTTCCCCTCAAAGAGAGAAAGAGGATATTGTTCAGGGAATTGGAGGCGGACCTGGAGGATAGCGAGACCGTAACCCTAATCGACTCATTTCCCGAGAAAGGGGAGGATTATTTTCAGGCAGCTTTGAAGATGGGGATTGAGGGAGTGGTCGGCAAGAGGCTGGAGTCGCTCTATCTTCCCGGCATCCGGAGCCAGGACTGGGTGAAGATCAAAAAGAGCCTTAAGCTGGATTTGGTTGTGGGCGGCTATATTCCAGGCAAAGGAGATCGAACGCCTTATTTTGGCGGACTGCTCCTCGGCGCCTACAGCCAGGGCGAGCTGGTGTACATCAGCAGAGTGGGGTCGGGCTTCACAGAAGAGGAGCTGCAGGATATCACCGGCCGCTTTTCGCCCAGGGAAAAGCCTCCGTTCTCCAATCCGCCGGCAACGGCGGGAGTGGTATGGATCGAGCCGAAGATGGTGGTGCAGGTCACCGCACTGGAGAGGACACATGACGGCGGCCTGAGAGCTCCGGTATTCTTGCGGATGAGGGATGACAAGGAGCCGGAGGAGTGCACACTGGATCAGCTCGGATAGCGAAAGAATGCAGGGGAGGGGTTTGGTTTTATATCCTTGTTTTCGGTGGCTGCTCGTTGTTTAGCAGGGGTGAACTTGAATCGCCAAAAAATCTATATCTTTTCGCCTCGGTGATGAACCGCTATGTTCTGACCCAACCACAGAGAAACAGAGACTATAACCGCTGCCGTACCTCATCCAAATGATTCAGCGAAGAGCCATAAACCACAAAGCACACAAAGGACACAAAGACCGCACCAAAGGATTATTGGGCTATCAAGAACAGGATTAACCTTTGCGAGGCCTTTGTGATCTTTGTGCTCTATATGGCTAAAATCCGTTATCTGTAATCCAATCAAACCACAGAGGCGCAGAGGAACAGAGGCTATATTCTCCGCCGGACCTCACACATATAATTCAGCGAAGAGCCCGGTTTATCTTGTCATAGCTCGATGCCATACATCTCCGTCCTATCCTCGACATCTTCCATCGAAGGATAGCCTTTGACCTTTTCTCCCTGCAAAACCGCCATTATATCCTTCGCAATTGGGTGCAGGACGCTCTGCAATTTATCCCTGTTCCTCAAATAGAACAATATGCAAAAGAGCCTTTGAGAGCGGCCTTCTGCCGAGTCTAAGGAGTGGATGAAGACATCCTCAATAGACAGTTCTCTCTTGGGCAATGTGTAGTAATTGTCCCGCAGGCCCAGCTCAATCCCGTAGTCTATATAGGCACTGAAAGATGTGGGGGTGGCATCCTGCACTCGCAGGCTCTTGAAGAGAACGCTGTCTTTGTAGATCTTAATGAGCAGGGCGTCTCTGGGAACAAGGCGAGACTTGTCGTACTCCTGCAGGGCAGAGACAAAGTCCTTAAGAGCGCCCCAGTAGACATAGTTGAAAGAGTATAACGAGTGTTTTCTCTTCCTGGTCGT
>NZ_DAKC01000017.1:4990-6366 GCF_002496465.1 Methanosaeta sp. UBA356
CTCAATCCGTCCGTCAGCGAGAAGAAGCAGGAAGGGAGAGGCCCGATGGGCATAGTAGAGCCTCTTGAAGCTGTCTGCTGGAGAGGCTTTGGCCAGGACTATCTCCGAATTCTCTCGGTCTACCAGTCCTTTATCCCTGAGATTGGTGATTATTCGAGACACTGACCCGCGCCGCAGACCAAGATGGGCGTTGATATCCAGAGGACGGAGAACGCTCTCTGAGCTGGTTATCAGGAGCAGAGCTTTTATCTCGTTTCGGTTCAAACGCATTAAGTCTAAGCTTGCGTAGATAGTATATATACATTTCACTATCTATTAGAAAGTACACATAAGACGGCATGAACTCCGAGGGCTTCAAAAATAGGCTGGAAGCGCTCCGGAGCAGAGGGCCGGATAGATCGCGCCATTGAGCAGCTCGAAGCCCAGATTGAGGCCCAGGAGCGGGCCGAGAAGAAGGGCGCCGAGGTCCTGGAGGTCGAGCCTGCCAGAGGCTCTTACGTGCTGCAGAAAGTGAAGTGCGGCAACCCCTCCTGCCGCTGCGCCGGGCCCGGCGGAGAGCTGCACGGGCCGTACTGGTATCATAACTGGAAGATGGACAGGAAGACGAAAAGAATAAAGCAATGCTCGACCATTGATGCCAAGTCTTAAATAGATCTACTCAACTATTATAATTTGTAGTGCTGTAAGTCCCTCTCGAAAAGAATGAGGCCGCCAATTGGCGGGTGGGACGAAGTAGAGAGGGGTTCGCTACAGCTTTCTTTTATCCGGTTCAAAGAAATCGAGTACTACGGATACTCTATTTTGGATTTTTTGGTAGTATTGGTCGTCATTGTCTCTATACCTACGGCTTATTGCACCGGCGACGAAGTCTATGGCCTGAACACATGGGCACTGTTTTGAATCGACATGAGAGACCTCTATACTTGCAGGTATGCGAACACCTATCCGGCCCTCAACGTAATTCTCTCTTTGGACTCCATAGAGGGATCTATCTACGATTATATTTATCGTGCCGCCCATCTCATATTTGCTTATGATTCTGTAGAGTAGTTGCTTGCAGAGATAGCTGTACACCACCTGCGGCTTATCTTTGAGATCCTCATCAACCTGATATTTTCGCAGCAAGGCAAATGCAATGTCATTATTGGTTCTGCCCACACACTCAAGGATTCTTCTTCTGATGGTCTCGTCGGAATTACTGAACTTCAACTCCGATCTAACCTTGTATTTCTTTTTGATCTTCCTTCTTCGTATGTCCTTAACACATCTCTTGATAGGGAGGTCATCTCTGACAATTAGGGTGGCTATAACAAAATACGGATCCTCTTTAGAGGCACGAGACCCCAGCCGACCAAGGTGTCAATGGCGGTCTAAAA
>NZ_DAKC01000002.1:0-428 GCF_002496465.1 Methanosaeta sp. UBA356
TTGCCCTTGGTCCCCTTCTCAATGGCATTGAAGATGAGCACGATCGCCGAGTCCAGATCGCTCTCTTTGACTGCTGCCAGCTCCTCGGGGGTGATGGAGGCATTGATGGAGTTATGGATGGCCCTGTCAGCCACTCCGATCTCTGTGGCATGCTTGACACCGAAGGCCCGCACCTCTGGGGCAGAGGAATCGATGAGGAAGGGATAATCGGATATGCCTACGAACCAGTCTATCTCTTTGGCCATGGCCTCATTGCTCTCGGCCACGATCTGGTTCATGCAGCTGTTTCCTGTAACCTCACTCATCTCTACCTGTGTATTCCAGAGCCGCTCTGCGGCTGCTACGTCAAAGACACCGTGCTCGGGGTCTGAGACTATCTTGTGCCTGGCATAGAACATGGTGCCAATGCAGCATGTGGGGTACTCGCC
>NZ_DAKC01000002.1:620-2563 GCF_002496465.1 Methanosaeta sp. UBA356
CCGAAATCGAAGACTTCTTGCTTTCTATCAAATCTGAACATTCAAATCACCGCCTTCCAATTGCCTGCGTAAACGAACAGTATGTATGCTAAGACCAGGATCAATCCTGCGCAGATACCATAGGCCATGCCCAGATCTCTGCCGATGGATTTGCCGGCTCTCATATACTTCTCTGAGGAGTAGAACTCTATCTTCTCCTCTATCTTCTCCAGCCTTGCCATCACATCTCTGAGCTGATCAGGATCGACCACAGCAACGGGTACTACCGGCTTGGTATCTTCTGGCATATTTTCTGGCATGGTTCAAATCCCTCCCATGAAGGCAAAAGGCCCCAGCATCATCACAATAGCGAGGACAAAGCCGATGGCAAACCCTATGGAGACCGTGGACATAACACCCGAGCTCAGCTTGGTCTCCCTGGCCAGAAGCTGGCCTTTATACCGGACATCCTCCACAATCGCGTCGATCATGGGCATGTTTGGCTCTATCACCGCGGGCAATCCCTGGCCATATGCAATCTCTTCTGCCATTTTACATTCCTCCTGCCACTCTGAGAATCAATCCAAAGAGGACCAGGACCACCGTCATGCCCAGGGCAATGCCCTCGATCTTGCCGACATAAATGCCCGCCTGGAGCTTGTTGAGGAGGCCGACGTTGGTCACGGTGGCATCTATGCCGCGCATCCTTCCCCTTACCTCCACCATCTCTGCCGCCATGGGCTTGAGGCCGCCTGCCTCTTCTTCTTCTCCGCCCTCTTTGATCTCGATGGCCATGGGCTCGACATCAAGAGCACCTGGGTCTTTGCTGGCCAGCTCCTTGACCTTGCTGGTAATGGCCCCAATGTCCTCGGTGTTCAGCATCATGATCGCTTCGACCTGATTCTTCCAGCGCTCAATGGCCTCAGGGGTCAGGTTCTGGATGAAGGGAATGGCTCCCTTGGCTCCGATGATCCTGCCTTCCTTGTCGATTCCGCTCTGAGTGAAGGCCTCTACCGCTTGACCGGTGATATGCCCCTTGACCTCCATTCCCGTGATCAGGACGTACCTGATGTTGGGGTTGGAGATGACATTGGCCACCATCTTCTCTATGCCGATGTTCTCGGTCTTGCAGGGCCCGGCCAGTGCTGCTCCTGCCTTGATCAGATCGGCATTATGAAGGTGCGATCCGCAGGTACATACTGCGACCGGGCTCTCCGGATTTCCCACCTCATACTCGCCTGTGATCGTCGGCCAGGGATCAGAAGGCTTCTTTTTAAGAACCATCTCTAAGCACCTCCGAGAGCTTTCTTGGCGATCTCAAATGTGGCCGGATTGGTGAACGCCATAGATAGCAGCAACACGAAGGACAGCACCAGACCTATGATAAATCCCATCCAGATGTTGGTGTATAAACCTGCTATGTATGATGCTTTGCCTCGGTTGGCGTACGAGGACAGTAGCTCATTGTCCGGCACAAGCTGATTCACAAGGTCGTCAGCCACTTTGTCCAGTTTTTCTATTTTCTCATAGACTGGGTCGAAGGTGAACAAGACCACGTCCGCCCTCTGCTCCGAGACCACACCTTTCATGGGGTCGAAGATCAGGCCCAGTTCCGGTGAAACTCTAACAAATCCCATATCTAGAACACCTCACTGCACCGTTGGCGGCAATAGTCCTGTTCCAACGACTGCGGATGCATCCCTCTTGACCAGACGGTAGTACATCCTGAAGAAGTAGAACCATATGGCAAAGCCGATTATAAGTTGCAGAAGTCCCGCAGCCAGGCCCTGCGTGAGCAAGGCGGCAATTCCCGTGGTGATCATGGCGATTCCGCTGACCATTATCGCATTGACCAGGGTCCTATCCTGCTTCTCATCCGGGCCGAGATTGGCATTGAAAGGATGCAGGATAGCAAGGCCTCCGGCAATGAAGATGATGGCGATGTAGCCGGTCATAAGAACATC
>NZ_DAKC01000002.1:2819-4825 GCF_002496465.1 Methanosaeta sp. UBA356
GCCATGGAAAGATCGGCATTGCCTTCTTCCATCACCGGGATGTTGAACTTGATGACCTTATTGGCGATGACTCCAATAATGTAACCGAAGATGCCGGCATAGACCAGAGTGATGATCGGGCCGAGCATTCCGAATCCCAGTGTTTCCGCTACGGAGAGTCCGAACATGACAGCGATGATGCCCATGCCCAAAGCGAGCATGCCGATCGAGGGAACTCCGGTACCAATACCGTAAGCGCAGACTCTTCGCACCGCATTGGCGCCCATGACTACAGCGAATATGGCAGCCACAGCTCCGATAAAGGAGAACACCTCAGTGTTAAGGGCGGAATTGAGAATTGCTCCCAGATATATTCCCACCACAGAGCCCACCAGGCCGTATATTCTCAGCTTCTTGGGGTCAAACGCAGACGGCGCTCCGCCTGCAGCTCCTCCTAAGGACATTTCAGGCACCTCCGGTGATCAACACTGATGCTAAAGCGAGCAGAATGCTGGCGATAGCACAGGCTCTGAAGGCGAAGGGCCACTTCTTGAACTTCGGATCATGGAAGCCCTCGATGGTTCCCTGGATGTTCCAGGAGGCAATCACAGCGTTCACCAGGAATATGCCGATGGCGAACATGGCGCTCAAAGCGGCATTGCCGTTGATCAGATAGAGGGGATAATAGATCATGGCACCGCCCAGGCCGCCCATCATGCCGCCGATAAGGCCGCTGACAAAGCAGATGGTGGGAATGCCCTGGCCGACTGTTCCCGGAGCCACATAGGGCGGCTGGGAAAATCCGGTTATGGGATCGTAGTTGACCTTGGCCGAGGCAAAGGGAGCACCAACCGCATAAGCGTAGATCCAGGAGCCTGTGAGCATAGTAGAGCCTATCATGATCCCTGCGCCGACAGCTCCTGAGGCCAGAATGATCCAGATGTTATCTGTAACTGACATCATCAGGCCGGCAGCTAAGAGACCAGTCAGGCCTGACCCGGCTGCGAGCTGCACTGTGCCCGTGCCGATGCCTGCTGCCTGGGCCATGGCCGCAGGCGCACCGCCCACAGGGACGAAGTGAACGCCAATCCCGACCAACAGCCCGCCCACGAGGATCTCCAGAATATAAACAATAGTATAAGCATCGAAGTTCATGCTGCTATATCCCCCTTGTACTCCGGATAAGCTCCGTACTTTCTCCTGGCGGATCTCTCTATGTAGAAGTTATAGGCGACCTCGACGATGATGAAGAAGACACCCATGAGAATGGCATAAGAAGCCTGGGTCACAGGATCGAATACCGTCGTCCTCCAGTTATCCAAGAAGACCGTCAGGCCGAATCCCATTCCAGTGGCCGGTCCGCCAAATTTGGTGCAGAACCAGGCGTTGTCTATGGAATTTCTGAGACCTGCCTCGGCCTTCCTCACGATCTGGCCGGAGAGCATGGTGTTCAGACCGCAGCCGAACTGCCTGTTCTGGAACTCTCTCTCGCCGCCATAATGAATATCGCCCACAGATGAGCCGATGGCACCGACAGCCAGCCCCCAGATCAATGCGATGATGGGCATTGGGAAGGGATGCGGCGTTGGCAGCATATATACCATGATATACGATATAGTTGCAATACAGAATGATGTTATCCAGGCATGCGCCATAATCGATGGCGTGGTGTACCTGACGATATCCAGATAGACCCACTGGTTGAACCTGGCCTGGCTGGAGTTCCTACCAAAGTAGGCACTCATTGAGAAGACACCGTTGAATAAAGCGGCAACGGATGCGCCTGCTACCAGGGCCATCAATGCGGGCATCTGGAAGGCCGTAATAAGCGTATAGGCCACCATAGCTGCCGTGGCACACCACAGGGCATTGGCCGGGGGTTCGCCCGAGATGGCCTTATTATAAATCCTGTGGGGGTTGCCGACCTGGGCAGCCAGCTGAACTTGCGAGTTGGGATTGCTCTGAGATCCTACATCGGATTCTATATCTTCAGAGGCACCAGCAACCGTCGCAAGGGCTCCCATTGC
>NZ_DAKC01000002.1:5068-6745 GCF_002496465.1 Methanosaeta sp. UBA356
CCAATTTCATAGTTTTCCACTATAAAATTGGCTATGACGCTCTTGGTATCAATTACCCAAACTTATAAACCTTTCGCGATCTCCGGCAGGCAAAAATTTCTCAGACGGATATCACCAGGGAAAACTCTACCAGGGCTCTCTCTTTGCGCCGATCTTGTAGCCAATGATATTGGTTATGCGGTGGAGAATGGGGGTGATGATCAGCACTATTATCATTATCAAAGGTGTGAAGTTATGCCAAAACCACAGCGGCGCAATTAACATTGTGAGAAGCCACGCCCCTATCACAAAATCGATCTGATCTATCAGAACTAGGGGAGCGCCGCGTTTCATCCGCAGACGGCGTTTGAAGAAGGCAGCCACGATATCCCCCAGCATTGCCCCCAGGGAGAGGGCGAGGAGAATGAGGAGCTGCTCGAAGCCTGTACCAAAGACCGGCAGGCCCAAGAACGGCGCGATCTGGTTTTGCACCAGACCCATCAGGACGCCGCAAACCGTCCCGGCGATCGTCCCCCGAAAGGTCTTGCCATCGCCCAAGGTTCTCTCCCCATCCTGGAAGACCCGGCCCATGTCCAGGGGCGTTCCGCCCCCAAAAATGGCTGCGAAGTTGTTTGGCACATAGGCAGGCAGCATCAGCCAGAAAGCGACGATAAGGGCAATCATTCTTTTTCCTATTTTCCAGTTTATTCTTCTTTTCTATTTTTTCCCTTCGCGGTCACCCCCATATATCAAATTATCTGATGCTCGGCCATCGGATCGGTGGGCATGTTCATTCAGCCAGCAAGGCTCTTCGCTGAATTATGTGGGTTAGGCCCGGCAGAGAACAGCCATCTGTTCCTCTGCGCCTCTGTGGTTTGATTGGATTACAGATAACGGATTATAACCACAAAGAGCACAAAGATCACAAAGGCCTCGCAAAGGTTAATCCAGTTCATGATAGCCCAATAATCCTTTGGTGCGGTCTTTGTGTCCTTTGTGCGCTTTGTGGTTTATGGCTCTTCGCTGAATTATTTGGGTGAGGTACGGCAGCGGTTATAGCTCTGTTCCTCTGTGGTTGGGTCAGAGCATAGCGGTTCACCACAGGGGCAAAAGGATACAGAGAATTTGCGATTCAAATTCACCCATACTAAATAGCGAGGAGCCAGCAAATATAAGCAGGTGAGATATGATGTATCCTTTATTTGAGGACGAATGCGCTTCATGATTGCTCGATAAAAGCAAAAGAGAGGAGAGCATTACCAAGGAGGCATCTATTTGAGCAGGAGATTCAGCGATCTGACGGCAAAAGAGCTGGCCAGGCTTCCCAGCCTGTGCTTCGATCACAGCCGGATTGGTGAGGAGATCATCCATCTGCACCTCTTCAACGATGAGAAGATGCACTGGTATATAGCGGAGTGGGGGCCAATAAACAAGAGGTTCTTTGGCTTTTATTTGAATAAGGCCGATGGAATCGCCTCGGGATTCTGCGGCCTGGATGATATCCTTGTCTATGAGAGGAGAGGGACGAGTTGGACTCCGATGGTGGATGAGGATTGGAAGCCAGTGGTCGCTCGGGAGATTCCGATACTAGTGGAGTACATCAAGTTGATGATCATTCAGCCGGATCTCACCTGATCGCCCAGCTCGTGCAGCACAAGGCGGAGAGCGCCTATCCGATCGAAACAGTTAAGTTCAAGT
>NZ_DAKC01000002.1:6832-21942 GCF_002496465.1 Methanosaeta sp. UBA356
AACCCGGGTTCGAATCCCGGTCGACGCACTCTTCGGCCTCATTCTTCTGAATTTGCTTATTCTGGTGGCCAATACGTTAAATGCCGAATATTTTTCGCTACATTTATATCCTAGTTTCACCAGTTAATATTTCATGAATTCTGGTGGGGAGATCTCCAACGCAAGAGGATTGCTGGCAGAGAAGATTGCAGGCGAGATCACCTTATCCCAAAATCCTGGCGAGACATTGAGAAAGTGGCGGCGCAACTTCGGCATAACCCAGACCGACCTCTCCAATCATCTGAAAATATCTCCTTCGGTAATATCCGACTATGAGAGCGGCAGGAGAAAGTCTCCAGGCATAATGATAGTCAGCAAGATAATCGATGCCCTGCTCAGGCTGGATGAGAGCCGGGGCTGCAATGTCCTGCGCGCCTATGAGGATATGTGGGGGGATATCCTGGGCTTGGACTCCATCTGCAGCGTCTGCGAGTATCAAGAGCCCCTTCCTCTGAACGATATCGCCAAGAAGCTTGATGCTGAGGTCGTCTACGGCCGGACGGATATCACCATCTGGGGTTATACGCTGATAGACAGCCTGAAGGCCATTGTGGAGATGCTCCCCGACCAGTTCCAGAAGATCTATGGCCGGAGCACCGCCAGGGCTCTGATATTCACCGGCGTTCACACCGGCCGATCGAGCATGGTTGCGGTGAGGGTTAGCAATCTAAAACCAGGGGCAGTGGTCCTGCAAGGAATGGAGCCAGTAGACGTGGACCCAATCGCGGTCAGGATCGCAGAGGTTGAAAATATTCCTCTTTTGACGACACATTTTTCCGTGGATGAGATCACCAGTGCTCTGAGCAAAGGGTGAAATCCATTGGTCTCGGGTATTGTCAGCTATGGGGTCTATATTCCCCGATTCAGGATACGAGCAGATGAGATAGCCAGGGTGTGGGGAGGTGGCGATGACATATCTTTGAGCCTGAGGGTCTTCGAGAAATCCGTGCCTGATCTTGATGAGGACGCAGTGACCATAGCGGTGGAAGCAGCAAGGAACGCTCTGGATCGCGCCAACGTTGATCCGAAGCGAATAGGGGCCATCTATACGGGCTCGGAGAGCCATCCATATGCGGTCAAGCCTACGGGGACCATCGTCGGCCAGGCGGTATGCACCTCATCCTCCTTCACCACTGCGGATTTTGAGTTCGCCTGCAAGGCGGGGACCGCGGCGATTCAGGCCTGCCTGGGCCTGGTAGGCTCCGATATGATCGATCTGGGTTTGGCCATCGGCGCAGACGTCAGCCAGGGAGCGCCAGGTGATATGCTGGAGTACACCGCAGCTGCCGGAGGGGCGGCTTATTTGATCGGAAAGAGGGATCTGGCGGCCCAGATCGAGGGCTTTTATTCCTTCACCACCGATACTCCGGACTTCTGGAGAAGAGAGGGAATGCCATACCCAGAGCATAGCGGCAGGTTCACAGGGGAGCCCGCCTATTTCAAGCATGTCACCAGCGCGGCCACTGGGTTGATGGAGAGAATGAAAACCAGGCCGGAGGACTACGACTATGCAGTCTTCCACCAGCCCAATGGCAAGTTCCCGGTGCGAGTGGCCAAGATGCTGGGCTTCTCCAAAAAGCAGATCGAGCCGGGGCTGGTCGTGCCCATGATAGGGAACACTTACTCTGCATCCTGCCTCATCGGCCTGGCCGCTACTCTGGACATCGCCCGATCGGGTGAGAGGATCTTCGTCACCAGCTTTGGCTCCGGTGCGGGCAGCGATGCCTTCAGCATCAAGGTATTGGACAGAATTGAGGACATCCGCTGCAATGCTCCGAGCGTTCGCGACTATATCGGCGATGCTGAGTATCTTGATTATGCAATGTACGCCAAGCACAAGGGCAAGCTGAGAATATGAGGTCTGTATCTATTATTGGTGTAGGTTGCACCAAGTTCGGGGAGAGATGGGACTCTTCCCTGCGCGACATGATCGCCGAGGCAGGGGTCCTGGCGATTGAGGACGCAGAGATCACCGGTGAGCAGATAGACGCCCTCTATGTGGGCAACATGAGCGGCGGGCGGTTCATAGAGCAGGAGCATATCGGAGCCCTGATCGCCGACTGCGCCGGCCTGTCGCGACTGCATGTCCCCTCCACCCGGGTAGAGGCCGCCTGCGCCTCCGGAGGTCTTGCCCTCCGCCAGGCGGTCATGGCTGTGGCCAGCGGCTACTGCGATATCGTCATCGCCGCCGGGGTCGAGAAGATGACCGACGTCTCCTCAGGCACCGCCGCCGACGCCCTGGCAGCAGCAGCAGACAGAGAGTGGGAATGCTTCTTTGGCGCCACATTTCCAGCGCTCTATGCCATGATGGCCAAGATGCATATGCGCCGCTACGGCACAACCCACGACCAGATGGCCCAGGTGGCAGTGAAAAATCACCATCATGCCTGCATGAATCCCATCGCCCAGTATCAGATGGAGATCGGCATTGATGATGTGAACCGATCCTCTATGGTGGCCGATCCCCTGCATGTGCTGGACTGCTCTCCCATATCCGATGGTGCATCGGTGGTGGTTCTGGCTCCCACCGAGACAGCTCGCAGGTTCTCCGACACTCCTATCAAGATCGTGGGCTGCGCCCAGGCCAGCGATACCCTGGCCCTGCACGACCGCCGCGACCTGACCACCCTGGATGCCACCGTCCATGCTGGACGTTCTGCCTTCCGCCAGGCAGGGATCGAGCCCCGTCAGGTGGATGTGGCCGAGGTCCACGACTGCTTCACCATCGCTGAGATCCTGGCGATTGAAGATCTGGGATTTGTGGAGAAGGGGCATGGTGGCAGAGCAGCTGAGGAAGGGCTGACCGCACTGGATGGAGAGGTTGCGGTCAACACCTCTGGCGGACTGAAGGCCTGCGGCCATCCGGTAGGGGCCACCGGGATCAAGCAGGCCTACGAGATCGCTCTGCAGCTGAGAGGTGAAGCAGGACGCCGCCAGGTCGATGAGGTGGAGATCGGCCTTGCCCATAATGTGGGTGGGTCAGGGGGAACTGCCTTGGTCCATATATTCACGAGGTAAAGATGACGACCCAAGCTCCCAGATTCTGGCGAAGCATACCTCAGAGATACAATCTCTTGGGAACGCACTGCAATAGATGCAACGAATACTTCTTTCCTCCCCGAAACCTCTGCCCTAACTGTCGCAGAGGCGCTCACTTGGAGAGCCATGCCTTCAAGGGAACGGGGACCATCATCACCTACACCACCATTCACAATGCCACCGATGACTTCGAGAGGCTCACCCCCTATAATCTGGCAATAATCCAGCTGGATGAGGGGCCCAAGATCACCGGCCAGATCGTATCCAGCCAAGAAGAGGTGAAGATCGGGATGAGGGTCCGGGCGGTCTTCAGAATCCTGGGAAAGGAGGGTGACAGGGGCATAATCTATTATGGCACGAAGTTCGCCCCATTGATTGAGCCGGGCTGCCAGGAGAGAGAGGAGAAGAGTAGCGACTCCGCCTGAGAATGCTCTGATAATATCTTCGGGTCTGGACTGGCCCCCACCATCCCTTAGCCCCTCAGATTGGTGAAAAGGACCGGCGCGGTCTTGATGACCTTCTGCACCTCATCAATCTCGCGAAGCATCTGGCCAGGCCGTTTTGTCCATCAGCCTGCACCACCAGGAAGATGCACCACCAGGAAGAAATCGTATTCGCCGAAGAGGCGATAGATGTCCTTTACTTTCAGAGGGAAGTGCATAAATACTTTATAAATGTTATTAGGAACTATGAGGATGATATCGCTTTTGCTATGCCTATTTATGCTTCTCATCAGTTCCTTGGTAACGAATTGCACGGCAACGAATGAATCCCAATTGGACAGAGCATCAGTGGGCGCAGCATCAATGGACAACGCGACAGCAGCCGCAGAGATCGTGGACTATGTACAGATGAACATCTCATCACGGGAAAGCTCTGAGAATGCTGGAAACTTCTGGAGCCTGGAGGGATATGATCGGATTCAACTGCCCAGAATGGGCCGCATCCTGCAAGAGAACCAGACCTCCCAGGAACTGCTATTACCAGAGGATCTAGCTTTCTATTCTCGGGGGATGCCGATACAGGGAAGGATCGAATTCTCCAGAGAACAAGTCCCATTCCAGATCCCTTCCGAGCCGGGAATCAACGTCTGCATAGCTCCTCTCAGCCTTGCGAGATACCTGGCAGGAGATCTTGGCAGCGGACAGTTATCTGAGGAAGCGATCTGCACAGAGGCCGTGGTAATGGATGGCGCGGAGAATGATAGCGCAGCGAAGAAGGCCAATCTATCTTTCAGCATCGCTTCGGATAGGACGGCCGAGAGGAGAAGCGGCCTTTATGCGCTATATGCCCTTGATGGAAATCGATCGTCTATTGCCCCCGCTCAGGCCTTCATCTTAACGGAAGGAGAGGCTGTCCTGCAAATGGAAGATAGCATTCCTTCAGAGAATGAATTCATTAAGATCAATCTGAGCACAGAGAAGGAAGACAACCGGTCTAAGATATTCGCAGCAGCTATTATGCCGCGCAAAGAGTATGATAATGCCACAATGAGACTGGTCGCGAATGAATCAAAAGCCTGGCCGGTTGTCGCTCTATCCATAGGCACCAGATCCACTGAGATCGAGATCAATCCCGCCACTGCTCAAGACCAGCTTATGAGTATGATCTCCCTTCTGCCTGACAATAGCGCCATCAGCATGCAGGAAGCCACTTTATCCGCGGTTGATCTCATCTTTCTGACTGATGGATCATGGGTGAAGGGAGAGTATGTGATCGTATGCGCCATCTATTCCCCGGAGGTTGGGCTGCAGGGGTTGAAGCAGAAAATTGTTGAGGTGATTTAGCCCGCCTGCACCCTTAATTAATTTTTATCGTGACATAATTCCTCCATTTTTCAGAATGATGAAATTAATTGTTCTGAGCAGTTATGGCGTGGGGTTTTTATCTGATATCATACCCAATAGAATTGAGCATTAAGAACAATCTCCAAAAGAATCAAGGATAATCTTGAGGAGAAAAACTGAAAAATGTATTAATCAATGATATGGCTCAGGAATATCCTGAATATCTAGAGAGGTGACCAAGCATATGTTAAGAGTAGAGAAGGCAGTAGCCTGTATAATCAGCCTGAGCATTCTGGCACTGGGCCAGATTGCCTGGGCGCAAGATCAGGCCATAGAACCGATGACATTGGTTCCGGGAGCGGATTATAGTGAAATGGATTTAACAAATTTGGTCTTAGGGAGCAAAGCGATGACCATCTCCGGATCGGGAGAAGGTGAGCTTCAAATAACCTTCTCCTTCACCACGACGGTGCCTGTGGTTTCGGACAGCTACAACTATGACATTTCCGGATTCGAATTGCCACCGTTTTCTGCACCAGTCCAGCAAAAGAGCAGCGGCGCGGGATACGATTTAGCGGGGCCGGGGATTCTCCTTCCCAGCAAGCCAAATGACCTCACCCTGACCGCCAGTCCGGTTAGGAGCATGAATGTCGGCTTTATGTGGCTGGATGGAAATGCAAACCGACCTTGGACAAGCCGCCAATTCCAGGCGGACCAATCAAATCAGGCCGTAGCCAGAAGCGATCTGCTCTATCCAAATCCAAGTGGAGTATACAGGGTGAGGATATTTGGGGACGCTCCAACAGATGCGACCACGGTCGAGCTTACCCTCACTTCAGAGAGAAGGGTCGTCATCAATGGACCATTTGATATTGTTGCCAATACCGCAGGATTTCCGCAAGGCAGATACAACCTCCGCGCCAGGGCCATAAGTGGATCATTTGAGCAAATTGAGTTCGGTTTTGCCTAGAGCCATCGTCATCAACAATAAATATATGCAGATGGAATTGCTGGAGCGATCAGGAGAATGCTGAGACTGGAGGAAGAGATTATGCCAAAGAAACCGGAATGGATGAGGAACGCGGGCAGAGGACTGGCCCTCGCCATGGCGATCAATTTGATGCTGATCTTCATATTGATATCGCCAGGAACCTCATTTGAGCTGTCTGCTGACAGCGTTATCGCCGGAGAGAATTTGATCATAACCGGGACGAGCGAGCCGAACAGCGAGAACACGTTCATCTCCAGCTTCACCATGAACCTGCCTGTGACCTCAGAGAAGTACAGCTACGAGACCGAGGTCAAAGTCCCCAATAAGCCAAACCGTTTTACGGTTACGGCGAAAAATGTACAGAACCTCAATGCAGGAGTGAAGATGGGAATCTGGATCACCAAGAGCTTCGAATCACGCGACGGGGTAGTGCATCTCTCTGCAGCGGATATCCCCACGGGAAGGTACAAGCTCAAGGTATCCGGCAGCGCTATGCCGGGAGCAAATGAGGTTCCCATAACCATTGAGGCCGAGACGGGGGTCTTGTCTGACTCCAGTGGAAGCTACAAGCTGGTCATCGACACCACCGGCATACCGGAGGGCGATTACCTGATCAAGGGAGATGGCGATGAGAAGACCGTGCGCATATTGAGCAAAGGAGAATCCAGCTCATCTGCTTCAGCCATCAGTGAGGCTGAGAAGGAGATAGCAGCATATAAAGATAAAATTGAGATCAATCTCAGCGCAGCTGCCAGCGAATCCGCAGGCGGAAAATCGGTCAACGAGGAGGTGAGCAAAGAGGAGAAAGCCACCCCGCCAGCCGAATCCGCCGAGAGCAAGGGAGTAGTTGCCTGGCTGACAGATTTTTTTTTAGGGCAATAGGAAGCGGACCCAGGGGAAACTAATGATGGAGAGGAATCTAGAGCAGATGCCAGCAGATCTCCTGGCAGCGGTGGTGCTTGCCCTGGCGGTTCTGCTCTTCACCCTCACCCCTTTGAGCGGCCTGTTCCTGCGAATCCCCATCGGTCTTTTGATGGTGCTCTTTGTGCCAGGGTATGTGCTCATAGCCGCCCTCTTTCCAAGAAAGGGAGACCTTGATGGGATTGAGAGGATAGCTCTTAGCTTCGGCTTGAGCATCGCCGTTGTCCCCCTGATCGGTCTGGGCCTCAACTACACCCCCTGGGGAATCAGGCTGATACCGGTTGTTTTATCCATTGTGGCCTTTACCCTGCTGATGGCTGCAGTTGCCTACTGGCGGCGGATCTCTCTTTCTCCAGAGGAGAGGTTCTCCCTTAATCTTCGCCAGTGGATAGGCTCATTGAAAGATGAGATCCGAGCAGAGGGAGAGAGGGGTTGGGTGGACAAGGCCTTAACCATAATTCTGATACTATCCATAATCGCTTCCATCGTCGCCCTTGTTTATGTGGTGGTCACTCCCAAGGAGGGAGAGAAGTTCACGGAGTTCTATATCCTGGGCCCAGGAGGGAAGGCCTATGACTATCCGACAGAGGTCAGAGCAGGAAACAACAGCACAGTTATCGTAGGGGTGGTCAACCATGAGTACAGGCTCACCAACTACACTATGGAGATTCTGCTGAACAATACCCCCGCAGTTGATATTCAGCTGAATGATACCGCCATTGCATTGAGCACATTTGAACACGACCGATCGGCTCTTATCATCCCCATAATGAGCATGAACCTCAGCCTGCAGCACAACGATACCTGGGAGCAGCCCTTAACCTACGTCCTGGATGAAACAGGAGACCGGCAGAAGCTGCAGTTCCTCCTATACAAAGAGGGAAATTTCACTGCCCCCTATAGGGATTTGCATCTCTGGGTAAATGTGACCGATATGAACAGAAGGCCATCAAAGGATCTGGGCAATGATGGGAATCAGGATTGGACCCAAGATTGGCAGGATTTTCCAGATCGTTTAATCAAATTCAGGGGCAATCTCCCTCCGGAGAGGTAGGTCTCCGGATGCACCTTTTTTGCCTTTTAGCGGATCTGGGCGGTTCTTCTGATTGATTTTGATCTTTTCTAACTCTTCGCGAAACTCCATATAGCTCTCAAAGCAGCCCATATCTTCCTCCGGATGGATTCATCGTGACCTATCATTATTTATCCGTTCTCATTCACAATGCTCCATTACGATATCGAGTGGCATTTTCGGGGAAGAGACATGCTGGAGATGAGAATGAGGGCAGTGCAACTGGCCGCCAGGGAGGAGATCTTCCTGGCGATTGCTCAGGGGGCGCTGAAGGCAAGGGCGGGAAGGCTTGCTCCTGAATCGTCGATGGAGGTCGGAAGCTTCAAGATGATGGTGGTCGAGGACGAGAACGGCGATGGATGTGCAGTTCAGGTCATCGTGAGCCGGAAGATGATAGAAGATCTGGCTCTGGAAAAAGCACAATACCTGGACAAGAGCGCAGAGGATTGGAGCGAGCATGAGCGACGGATGTGGCTGGAAGCCTTCTCGCGGGACCTGGGGCCGTATCTATACAAGTGGAAGCAGATCAGGATGAGGCCAGGACCCGGAGAGAGCATCACCTTCGAGATACAGGTATGCAAATAGGCAGACGGCCCCAAGCCGGCAAGCTAAAAATAGAGGAAAACTAGCCAGCTGTAATGCCCACAATTTATATGAGGAGATATGTCAGGACGGCCAGTTGAGGAGGAGGGGAAGGCCAGATTCCAGAGGCTGCTATATGGCTACCAGCGCTCGGTGAGCGGCGCCGTTGCCCCTGCCCATCTCTCCACTCCCACAGAGGTAGAAGGCCAGGAATATGAATTCAAGCCCGTTCCGCTCGTCTCTGGCAGAGTTGATTATCATCAGCCCTGGAGCGGATATGCCCCCAAATGCACCCTGGAAGATCAAGAGGACTGCAAGTACTATCCCGTCCAGACCGCTAATATCAAAGTGAACGGCATCTACTCTGGTATCGAGGTAGAGGGCGACCGCTGGATGCAACTGGCCTGCCTGGCCGCTCGGGAGTCGGTGGAAGAGAAGGGCGGTCCTTTTGCGGCGCTGATACTGCAGATCGATAACTGTACCGATCAGATCCTGAGGTACTGGATCAATCATAACCAGGTTACATCGGCACTGGACCCCACCGCCCATGCGGAGATCATGGCCATTCGAAGCGCCTGCGCAAGTCTCGGGGTCTTTGACCTGGGAAGCATCAGAAAGGATGAGTCAAAGCTCGCCCAGCCGGGCGATCTGTCCCACTGCGTCATCTACAGCAGCGCAGAGCCCTGTCCCATGTGCTACGCTGCCATCTGCTGGGCCAATATCCCCATGCTGCTCTTCGCCGCCACCCGCTTTGACGCCGCCACTCAGGGAGTGGACTTTTCTGATGAGGCCATTTATGAGGAGCTGTCCAGGCCGTACTCTGATCGCTTTGTCAGGGTCTATCAGTGCACAGTGGACAACTCCCTAGACTCCTTCAACCTCTGGAAGGTCTCCAGAAAGGTACAGTATTCTCCGGATATCAAATAGATTCTTGGCTGCAAAGATCCCTTGGGGACGAAGCCCCAAGGTATCCACTCTTGATGGAACCATCAAGAAGGCGTTTTTGAGTCTCTCCATCATCAAGGGTTAAGTAGGTGGAGTCTTTAGAGGCATGGTATATTTGTATCGTTCGAATTTAATGGGCAGGGTATCAATTAATCGTATCGGCTCGTTTGGAAGGAGATCTTGAGGCCGAGGAGGTCTTTGGATGATCATCTTCCCAGATGGAATAAGGGCCACCTCTTGAATCACCAGGCCTACTGGTGAGGCTTGCTGGCCACTAACGGAGTTCAAATCGACATGGCCTGCGGGGCTCAAGGTTTCTCCGGATACATCATATAGATACAGGGCATCCTCGTTGTGCTCCGTCACAAATATCCTCTGGCCGTCGGAACTCACTTTGATGCACCTCGGATTGGATGGTATGGAAGCCGTGGAAACCACCTGGCCGTCTGAGAGACGGATCATGTCCACATATGCATCTGTAGCGGTATAATGCCCCAGAAACAGATATTGACCATCTGGTGATATGGCAATGCCTCTGGGATGCAAGGATGTCTCCATTGGAGCCAGGATAAAGTCATCGCGGGTCCTTATAACTTCTATTTTATTTTGGTCCATATTAGCCAGATAAATTGTGCTCCCATCCGGACTGGCTATTGCATCCTGAATAGCGTGTCCAGGGAAATTCAGGGTGGTAATTAAAGCATTCCTCACTGCATCAATCACATATACAGCCGGCTCCTGGTAGTCGACCGCATAAGCTTTAGCTCCACTGGGAGTAAAGGTGATGCTGCTGGGATTGCCCCCCACATGGATGGAAGATATCAATTCCATCTCCTGTGGATGAAAAATGCCTACCTCTCCGGTCTCAGAAAAGGTCACATAGACTCGGCTGTCATAAGGGGAAACGGCTATTCCTGTGGGTTGTTTACCTTCGATCTCGATGTTGTCAATCAATTCCATCGTCGAGGGATTTATCACCGCTATATGATCTGAATCCGGACAGGTGACCCACAACCTGTTGGGGCTTTGAACCATGGCAATGGAATGAGCATTATCCCCGACCTCAACCGTCTCGATAAGAGAGAGATCCTCACCATCGATTTTAGCCACGGTGGACCAGTCAGGATTAGATCCATGGACATAGGAGTTCACAACATAAACGTACGAATAGGCAGTGGCATTCTGGATAAGAGACAGTGCCAAAATCCCCGATAGGAGTAAAACCCATAGACTCCAATGCGATCTGATTTTCATTTCACGATCACCTCAAAACTTCAGCGCTTTGTTACTCCAAAATTTTTGAAATAATTTGTTTTATACACTTATATCCATATCTAATTCATTTTTTTAGACTGTTCAATGCGGTGTGCTGCTGGATGAGGATTATTGCATATCCTGAATCTCACATAATCTGAATCCGGGCTCAGTTAAAGGAATAGCCAGAGCATAAAAAGCCCATTACCATTTGATCTACCAGTAATAAGGGGCCGGGACCGGGATTCGAACCCAGCTCGAGGGATCCACAGTCCCTCAGGATAGCCACTACCCTATCCCGGCATGCCAGAATCCCAGTCTATTAGGAGAAGATAAAACTTTCCCCGCCGTAGGCTCTCTCCGAAACCTCCACTACTAAGGATATGAGATCATCAAGCTGCCGGATGTAGTAGATCTGGCCAAGACTGGAGAGGGACTCCTCCACATGCCGATCCCTATAGTCCGGGTCGATAGAGAAGAGGACGAACCTTCCCACCTCCGAGGCCCTCTTGATGTCCTCCCACTCCTGGTAGAGATTTTGAATATGGGTGTCTGTGATGCAGAGGATAAGGCAGCCCGGCCGACCTTGAGCCAGCTCCAGTATCCTCTTTCCAGGTATATGGGTGCGGGTGGCTAAGAACTCGACCAAGACATCCTCAACTGCGTTAAGGTCCCGCGTCCAGCTGGCGAGCCGATAATTCTCGCTGAAGCTTATCGCCGCCAACTCCGCCCCCATGGAATGAGCGAACTGGCAGGCCTTGAAGGCGGCCAGGGTCGCCTTATGGGTCTTGGTGCCCTTACGCGGCCCCTCCATGGAGCGGCTGCTGTCCAGGACTACGAGCAGATCGGGTACCCCCGCTCTTTCCGGCATCATGGGACTCGCCTCATGATCCCTCTTGTAGGTCGAGACCCCAGGAATGAGATATGGGCTCAGGCTCAGGGAGTAGGATACATCCAGATCATAGCAGGGATCGGTCAACCTCCATTTGGCAAAGCCCGAGGGAGTGACCTCCGAGCGAGCCCTGGGAACCTCTCTTATCTCAATGAAGTAGCTCTGGTCTCGATACCAGCGTTTTAGATCTCCCTTCTGCCCCAGCACCGCCAGGGCCTCTTCATACTCACCCGCATCAAGTTCCGCGGCACAGAGCAGGGGCACGGCGTCTGCGCTGCCGTTCAATATCTCCTGCGCCCGGACCGGTCCCTGACCCAGGATGCCTGGCTCCAGGGCACCCAGGATGCGGGCCATCTCCTGGCACTGCCTGGGCCAGAGGCTCTTGTCCCTGATACCAGCTGAGAAGATCCGCAGGAGATGTTCGACCTCCGGACGGGGACAGGAGGGAAGAGAAGCTCCCCAAAACTCCCTTAAGAAGCCCAGAACCACTCGGTCTAAAGGATTAAGGGACCGGCCATCCAGTTCCCCCAGCCTCCTCCAGCCCATCAGCACCAACTCTTCATCTCGCTCGCTCCTCTCCAGGCGAAAGGAGTCCGATACAATATCTGAGAATATATTCACCATCCTGCGGGCAGACTCGATATGCGATGCCATACCTGGTGTCAAGCCATATGCCGAAACGTATGTTGAATTGGATCCTGAAGGATGACCCAAACCCTTGAGCGCGGCCAGAGCGAGGATACCCGCGTTCTCCAGTGATCGGGGGCAGAAGATGTATTGAACGATGAGATGATGGAAGAGGTTCTCCAGATACAACGGTCCAAGCTGCAGAGCCTTTTGATCCAAGGTGATCTGATAGTTCGAGAAGGCAAAACTGCCCGACCTGCCTTTTTCGCCCAGAACGGGAGGAGGAAGAAGAGGCCAGTGCCAGCTTTCCCGAGACCTCCGCCAGATCTCAATCCAGCCCAAAGACTCCATCCGCCGCCTCGGGGCCAAAAGCCTTTCCTCTGATCGTGCCGCCCTTCATCCGCCAGCCCGCTCTCCTTCCTACCCGGCCAAAAACGGTGATCCGACCTCCTTTCATCAAGAGCCCCAGATAGTCGCCCGCATCACCGTGAATGCGCAGGCTTCCCGAGCTCATCAGCCAGCCGGCTCTCTCACCACAGCTGCCCTGGCAGACCACCTTTCCCCCGGAGCAGCCCAGTCCCAGAAAGTTGCCGCAGTCACCTTTGATCACTCCCAAACCACCGCTCATCCTGCGGAAGGCATAGTTCCCAGCACCTCTAGATACTATCCCCCCGCCGGTCATCTCCTGGCCCAGATAGTCGCCTGCCGCTTGGCGAAGATAGATCCTCCCCCCTTTCATCCTCTCGCCCACATGATCACCTCCCATCTCCAGGATGATGGTGCCCCGGGATAGCTCCAGACCGGCATAGTTCCCAGCCGGAAGGTGCAGGGGCTGCTGACTCCTCTCTGCGGCAATGCTGGAGAGATGCCCCCAGATGACCTGATATCTATTGCCCGGGTCGGATTCAACCAGCCTTTTCAGGGTCCCAGGATCCTGGGGCAGAAGCTCTTCCACCTCCATCCGGCTGGGCCTGGTCCCTAACCTCTCTCCCAGGTCATCCAGGCTGAAGATGGGGTCCCCTTTCTCGCTCCTTAGACTGCGTCCCTTGTTCAGGCCGCGGTAGGCATCATCCATGAATCTGCCCAGCTTCATCTCATCTGCTCCAGGGAGGGTATGAAGTCCAGCCGGGCGATGGGATCGTCAAAGATCGACAGCTCTTCCATCGCCCTCCAGACGGATGTCTCCCCATCCACCGCTCGGGAGAAGATGATGTTCATATCCGCCCGCTCGTTCATGGTGCGGTTGATGCTTTTTTCTACCAGCTCTGCCACAAAAGCCAGCTTTCTCGCTCCATAATAGGGAGGCCGATCGATAATGGAACGGATGGGATTTATCCGGTGCCAGATAACATAGGGAGCCACCGCCTTTAAGACCTCCAGGTCGGCCTCACGATCCAAGAGATAGGCAAGAGCCCGGGAAAAGGATCTCAGATCCTGGCGCACCCGATCTGACAGCCCCTCGTCCGCCTGCCAGCAGATGGCCTCTGGATTGCCGCTGTAATGGCAGCCTGCACACAGGCCTCGCGATGGACGGGCAGAGGATAGCTGGGTCTTGTCATATGACGGCGCCCTCTCGCAGAGGGTGAAGTCCCTCACCAGGCAGAGCACTGCCAGCTCCACCTGAGGCTCGAGCTCCTTTTGAGCCACCAGACCAGGCAGGGAATCGAACTCCTGGAGAGTGAAGCGGGGCAGCTCCTCTGCCAGCTCCCCGACATCCCTCTCCCTTTCAGAGAGGGCCAGCCCTGCCAGGAAGTTGGGCTGAAAAGCGGGCACACAAACGGATATGCGGTCCAGCAGGGCCTCGTCCAGGGGATAGGTGGCGGAGAACTCCGGGTTCATGGTCAGATAGTAACAGGTATCTCCTGGCTCGTACACCTGCCCAGCATAGCTGATCTTCCTCTTCTGCAGTATCTCCAAGAACAGGTTCTGCTTGCCACCAGGAAAGCGGTTGACCTCATTGATCAGCTTCCAGCGGGACCTGGACCAAGGGGTCCAGAGCACTGTGCAGGGCTCTTCTGCCTCTCTCATCCACTGTCTGGGATCCAGAAAGCCCACCATCTTCTCCTCCGTCTGCTCCGGATAGCCGGTCACCATCTGGTCTTCCACCTCGCCGAAGGAGAGGGATAAGAATGAGGACCCGAGCAGATTGACCAGTGTGGTCTTGTTCGCACCCATTCCACCGTAGAGGAGAAGGGCACGGTTTCTCAGGCAGGCGTTGGCAATAGAGAAGTAGAGCTGAGAGTTGATCCGCTGATTGCCGACGGCAAGATCCTTCCTGGCCACATGCAGCCTCAGCTCCTCCAAAGCTCTGATCAGATCTTCGATCTTCTCCTTTGGATCTGGCATAAAAAGAGGGCTATAGTGCATACGATATTTAAATTAGGCGAGAGGATGGCGGCAATTGGCCAGACGAAGAGGGAAAACGGCCCTCCTTAGAGGGAAGAAGAGGGACAGCAAAAGTCAGTGTAGGAGGGATTGGTGATTGACTTTTGCCATCCTTGGGGTTCGACGTAAGACGATATAAACCTTTTGGGTGTAGACGATCAACGTGAGCTTCCGATTCTGTGAAAAGGAGGGAGGGGCAAAAGTCACCGTACGGGAGGGATTGATGGCCGTCGACTTTTGCCTGCATACTAATACGGCATTCGACGACTTAAGCCTTTCGGCTGCACGTCGAGATGCTCATCGAACCTCAATTGGAGAGATAATTAGGAGGGGGGCAAAAGTCATTCAAATAGGAGGGATAGGAAATATGACCTTTGCACAGATAATAGTACGATCATCAACGTATATATTTGTTTCCGTCTGAAGCAATCGCCGATGAGGAAACATGCCAAGATAAAATGAAATAACGAACTGGGAAACCAAATTCTAATCCTCCATCATAGAGCCATCATATATGCTCAACCTCGGATCAATCCTGCCCTTGAATTTCTCTAAATCAAACTGCGCGCGGCCACC
>NZ_DAKC01000138.1:0-5247 GCF_002496465.1 Methanosaeta sp. UBA356
ACAATAAATATTCTTTTAGTCTAAATCCGCCTGGAAAGCAGATCCGCCCAAAACCTTTTAACCAGGCTATTAGAAATATAGAGCCATCATGAGCTAAACACATACAGGAGGTGTATTAGATGCCATATGCAAATATAAGCGAGCTGCCCAAGAGCGTCCGAAATCTGCCCAGCCGGGCTAAAACCATATACATGAAAGCCTTCAATAGCTGCTGGGAGGATCTGGAGATAGAAGATGAGACAGCCCGCGAGAAGGCATCTCACGAATCAGCCTGGTCGGCCGTAAAAGAACAGTATGAGAAGGACGACGAGACCGGTGAGTGGGTTAAAAGCGATGGGTACGCAGGAAGACGCTCGCGCCATCGCAAGAGCAGGTCCAGCGGGACCTCATTGCAGGCAAAGGCACATGCATGATATCAAAAGAGAGATGCTGATAGAGGAACTGAGACTGATTTGGTCAATCGAGCTCCTCTTCAGCCATTTCATGGGTCATATTCAATAGGAAAGCTTTTTGCCCTAAAAACCCCAATCTCTTCTTAGCGAATATTTCAGATCAAGGAGTTGTTTAGCATGTCCAAAGATATTCTGGAAAAGGGTGCCATTATTCAAAGGGACAAAGAGACCTTTGCCATAGCACCGCATATAGCAGGCGGCATAATCGATCCAGCCGGCCTTCGAAGGATCGCCGATGTGGCGGAGAAGTATCATGCCAAGGCCTTAAAGATAACATCTGCCCAGAGGATCGCCATAGTAGGAATCGATCCTGAGGATATCGATAATGCCTGGGCGGACCTGGGGATGAAGACCGGGGCTGCCATAGGTCTATGCGTTCGCAGCATCAAGATCTGTCCGGGAACTACGTTCTGCAAGCGCGGCCAGCAGGATGCTGTGGGCGTGGGCCTGAAGCTGGACGAGAAGTATCACGGAATGCAGCTTCCCTGGAAGTTCAAGATGGGGGTATCAGGATGCGCCAACTCCTGTGCTGAGCCCGCGGTAAAGGACATCGGCCTGATCGGCACCGCCAAGGGATGGAGGCTTCTGGTAGGCGGAAGCAGCGGGGTAAAGCCAAGGCTGGGCACGTTGCTGGCAGAGAACCTATCCGACGATGAGGTATTCTCTTGCATAGATAAGATCGTCAACTTTTACCGGGATCACGCCAAGAAGCAGCGCCTGGGCGATTTCATAGAAGAGATCGGCTTTGAGACCTTCAAAAAAGAGATCCTGAAATAGAATATCCCAACAGTCAAGGATAATACTGAACCTGAGGCGGGCACCATTGTGTCGCCTCACGATTTCTTCATCATTCTGCTTGCAGCATCTCCCGCCAGAGCAGCGTGGTTGATCACCCTTAAATAACCCTACATTGTCAGTTGATGCTGGTGAAGAGATGGGACTGATAGATGATGCACGAGCAGGCAGACTGACAGAAGAGATGAAGATAGTGGCCGAGGCAGAGGGAAAGACCCCTGAGTTCATACTTCGAGGTATAGCCAGCGGCAGGATAGTCATCCCTCGCAGCCCTTACAGATACACTAGATCGGTGGGCATTGGCAAGGGGCTCCGCACCAAGGTGAACGCCTCCATCGGCACCAGCAGCGATATCGTTGATGTGGAGATGGAGGTGGCAAAAGCGCGCACCGCTGAAGCGAACGGTGCAGACACTCTGATGGAGCTCTCGACAGGGGGGGACTTCCTGGAGATCAGAAGACGGGTGATTGAGGCCACAACATTGAGCGTGGGGAGCGTTCCCCTCTACCAGGCATTCATCGAGGCCATAAGAAAGTATGGAGCAGGTGTGGACATGCCCGAGGACGACCTCTTCAGGGCGACGGAGGAGCAGGCGAAGCTGGGAACCAACTTCATGGCCATCCACACCGGCATCAATAGCATCTGCATAGAGCGGCTCCGCCGCCAAGGCGGTCGATTTGGTGGCGTATGCAGCCGGGGAGGGGCCTTCATGATCGGCTGGATGCTGCATAATCAGAAGGAGAATCCCCTCTACCGGGAGTTCGATTATCTCTTGGAGATCCTTAAAGAGCATGAGGTCACCCTAAGCCTGGGCAATGGCCTTCGAGCGGGAGCGGTGCACGACTCCACCGATCGGGGTCAGATCCAGGAACTGATAATCAACTCCGAGCTGGCGGACAGAGCCCATGCGGCAGGGGTTCAGACCATAGTGGAGGGGCCGGGCCACATCCCCATCGATGAGATTGAAGCAAACGTCCTGGTTATGAAGAGGATGACTGATGAGAAGCCCTTCTATATGCTTGGCCCCCTGGTCACAGATATAGCTCCCGGATACGACCATATCGTGGCGGCAATCGGTGCCAGCCTCTCTAGTGCCTACGGAGCGGACTTCATCTGCTATGTCACCCCGGCTGAGCATCTGGCTCTTCCTGATGTGGAGGATGTGAGGATGGGCACGATCACTGCCAGGATAGCAGCCCATATAGGCGATATGATCAAGAACAACGATCGCCAGAAGGATCTGGATATGGGAAAGGCGCGGAGGGATATGCTCTGGGAGAAGCAGTTCCAACTGGCCATAGATCCTGAGACTGCAAAGCTGGTCCGGGCTGATAGAACCCCCTCGGATGCAGAGGTCTGTACCATGTGCGGGGATTTCTGTGCCTTAAAAATAATAAAAGAGAATATTGACCTTGCCCGCTAGCCGAAGAATGTGTCGTAACCGAACTGCAGGACAGAGGTGCTGGAGAAAGCGGCCTTCAATTTGGCCCTGGAGATCAGATTATTTGCCTCGAAGGTGATACTGCCAGCATCCCTCTCTTTTTCAAAGGCTCCGATCGGATCCTTTGACAGTCTGACATTGTCTATTGCCTCCTCTGAGGCAGTTATGGTGATTGATGGATCGTCCCAGCCTCCTTCAATTAATCTGTCTATTCTCGCTGATTTCACATCCAAGCCTACCTGGAAGGTGCTGGCATTTTTTCGGAGTACTTCCAGGTTGATCTTCTCATCGCCCAAAATGGTTTTCAGAACCTCTGGCGCTCGATCGATATTCCGGTTGTACGTATCGATTTGCTTTTGCGTCTCCGCCATGTCAATGGTAAAGGCACTGGCAAAGGAGACCAGGAGCACTAGAGAAATTGCAATGCATAAGATTAGTCTTCTCATAGCCATCCATTGGCTTTATTAAAATAAATATTTTTTGGATATGGCCGGATCTTTTCTCTTTGCTGTTTGATCACAGAATCCTTTAAGTACAATCTTTTCAAATAGTAGACCATGGATGTCCTTGTGCTCTGCATAGATCGGGACAATGACCTGGGCCGCAAGGGCGGGGTGATAACCCCCGTCGTGGGCAGAGAGGCCAATATAGAGGCCGCCCTGAAGTTGGGCATGTCTGACCCAGAGGACTCGGACGTCAACACCATATTCGGTGGCATCAAAACCTTTGATGAGATTGCTGCATCAGGCAGGAATGTGGAGATCGCCTCTATTGCAGGAGACCTGAAGGTCGGCCTGATCTCAGACAGCAAAATTGCCTCTCAGCTGGAGGATCTGTTGGCGCGCTTGCATCCTCAAGGGGTGGTTGTGGTCTCTGACGGGGCGGAGGACGAGGCCATCTTGCCCATCATCACCTCCCGGATCAAGGTAGAAGGAGTGCGTCGGGTTTTGGTCAAGCAGAGCCCCAACCTGGAGAGCACCTACTACCTTTTAAAGCAGCTCTTCACCGACCCCAAGCTCAGCCATACGTTATTCATTCCTCCTGCATTGGCTCTGCTCATGTTTGCATTCTTCAGCCTGATCGGCTACCCCAGCTGGGCGATAGTGGCCATCACAGGCTCGGTGGGTCTGTATCTCTTATTCCGGGGGCTGGGCCTGGACGACTCCATGGAGGAGGCAAAGCAGACGCTCAAGAAATCCCTTTATGCCCGGAAGATAGCCTTTATAACCTATATCCTGGCGGCAATGCTGGTGGTCATAGCCACCGTAAATGGAGTGGCATACTTCTGGCAGTACTTCCATGAGCCCACCTTTCCTGGATACTTCACCTTGATCATGATCTATCTATACGAGAGCATCTGGTGGTACATGGCTGCTGCCTTATGCGTGAATCTGGGCAAGGTCATGGACATGTATATGGAGGGCATAAGAGACGCTCGCACCATATCTTACCTCTTCTTCATCCTGGCCACCGGCCTGGTCATCTGGTCGACCAGCAGCTTTATCCTGGCCAGCAATGCCGATCTGGAGTTTGGCATTGGCATGGTAGAATCGGTACAGAAGCTGGCCATCTCAGCTATTGGGGCTATTCTGATTACCGTTATCGGGATCAATGTATCCAAACGCATTGCGACCGATAATGCCTTCCTTCCATCGAAGTGATATTTCAATGCTCCAGATCCTGGCCTCCGGGGAGAAGTGCCTTGGCGACTTCACATTTGACTTTTATTGGCAGCATCAAGGCTCAAGGCTGGATATGGATCAGAAGATAGGGGAGGCTAGCCTCAGGCAGATCGTGCAATCGCTCCGTGAAGGGGAGAGGGTGAATATCTCCGGGGATGTTGGCAGCCGCCTGGGCTCCAGCCTGGGCGTCGATCTCATCCGGCTGGGGGGAAAGGGCGGGCCGATAGAGGGGACGGGCAGCATAGTGGTGGAGGGAGACGTGGGCCGGCGCATGGGGATAAGCATGCTCAGAGGCGCGATCTATGTCTCCGGCAGGGTCAGTGAGCCCATGGGGAATGTAATCGAGGTTGATAGCGATCTGACTGGATATCGAATGTTCGTCTCCATCACCGAGGCTCTGGAAAAGGGGTGGGATGTGACGGAGCCGAATCATCTGGACCAGCAGGGTCTGTTCATCGAGGACGGGATTATCAGGGATACCCTGGGGGCAAGAAATCCCGCCGACAAGACCATCAAACTGGAGGGAGACGCAGGCATGAGCACGGGCATACTCATGCGCTCCGGCCAGATCATCGTCGAAGGATGCGCTCAGGAGAACACAGCAGTTCTATTGCGAGGAGGAAGGATCTTGGTTAGAGGCAGTACGAAGGACTTCACAGGTGCAGAGATGAGAGGGGGCGAGGTCTTCATAGAAGGAGATGCCGGCAGCTTCACCTGTGCCCGGATGAAGGGTGGAGTGGTCTATGCCCGGCAGGCTCTGCCCCTGCCACCAGCAAAGAGGCATCCACTGAGCCCTTCCGAGAGGACTGTGGTAGCCAGGGGGCTGGAGCTGAGCCCAATGCAGGCCCTGATGTATAGCCGGTTCGGCCTTCAGTAG
>NZ_DAKC01000030.1:0-5142 GCF_002496465.1 Methanosaeta sp. UBA356
TCGGCTGCAAGTCCAGCCATCGTTGTCGCCATAATCGAGCAGTGTCCAAGGAAACCTCTAATTCATTAGCGATTTCACGATTGTTCTTACCCATTGCAGCCAGCAAAACAATCCGTGCTCGGATAACTTTTTGCTGCCCCGTAGTATACCGACGAACAAGCAATTCCAGCCCTTGGCGCTCGACGTCGTTCAAGTTGATTGCTGGTGGTTTCGGACCCGGCATTGATACTCCCCTGTTATAGAGTATCTGTCAATGACTATATATAAAACCTTATCGTTAGGTTCATCTCAGCCCGGCTGTACTAGCCAGAGCTCGTGGCCAACAACCATTTTTATCAAATCGGCGCTTTCCTCAAGTCGATCACTGAATGCATTTATCTGTTCTCGTAGTCCTCACTTCCTTCAAGAAGCCTCTTGATTGCTTTGGCATTGCTCCAAACTTCGATGATCCCAGCCTGTTTTATCTTGTTGAAATGGGCATCATTGGTGATGAGAATTGCATCGGTATAAAGGCAGGTCGCAGCATGAACAATATCTGACAGCTCGCTCTCCGGGAAGAATGCTGCGCAAGTATCTATTTCCTCCTGAGATGGATTCACATGGATCAATGCTTTCTTCAGGTAATTCAGAAGCTCATATGTACTCAATGCCTTTGCATATTTCTCATACTCAAAGATCAGAAGTTCATTGGCAAAAAGCTCAGCCGAGCTATCCAAAAGGTGATAGACGAGTTCCGTGCTCTTGGTCCATCCGCGCTTGACTGCTGCAATGAAGACGGTGTTATCTATGAGATACCTTGAACCTCTGACGGGCAAGTTGGTTGCTCTCCTCCTCAATCTCCCTTTCAAGTTGATCAAGATCGATGGACTTGGCTTTCTCTATCGCATCCTCAAGCAGAACTCGTAGGTTGATCTTCTTGAGGATAATCGTATCCTCTCCAAGCTCTTCTGCTAAGAATTCATCCCCCTCTTCTAGCTTCATCCTGTGACGGAGATTGCTTGGAAGCTGTACCCTTCCCCTATCATCTACTTTTGCGAGTGGCATATTATTACCCATTTAACCCATTTATGCCATAAATAAATATGCCTTCGATCCTGCAAAGTTCCAGGGGTCAACGCCATGGCTGCGGCCCTTCTCTCGCCGTCCATCCTGACGACCTCCGACCGATCATATCGCTCTGCAGATTCCTCCTTCTCGCAGCCGTTCTCAAGGCTTCCATGGCGGGAGGCGAGGAGGGTGAGCTTGCATATGTGGTTCCAGTCGATCATTAGACGCCCCAATTGGTTTCCGACTTTGCAGCTTTAGCTCGCTTGCGGATATGCCCATATGCCTCCAAACCGCGCACCCACCCACTTCTCGATGAATTCCTTATGAATCGCCTCGGGGTTCATATCCTTGAATAATTCTGGATAAAACCATTTAGCGCAATAGAAGGCACCAAGATATGAAGTGCTACTTCCTAACATGAGGGGACCATCGATTACGTAGACGCGGTTATTTTTTATTGCGCTGGTGTTCCTCAAGATCTCTTTGTTGAGCACCGTTTCTATATACTGTTTAGCCGCGACTGGATTCTTGAGATCATAGCCTGTAAGGCCACTTGGTTCTTCTCCTGCACCCCAATTCATAATAATTATGGCTTCTGGATCGCGCTTAAGCACCCATTCGGGATCCACTGTAACGGTGTAAGAACCTGGAATCTCACTGACGATGTTAAAGCCACCTGCCATTGTCACAGCATCGTGAATGCCAGATCCAATCGTGTTGCACTGCCAAGGCTCATTTGGAGAACCTCCAGCACCAAGGAGCACCCGAATCTCAGGATTTATTGCTTCAGTTCGTTCTTCTATTTGGCTTAGTTTGTCGTTTCTCCACAGAATAAATTTCTCAGCCTTCTCTTCATTCTCCAATAATTTTGCCAAATTTCTGAACTCTTGTTCAAACTTTCCAGTTTCAGCAAATTTCAACGCAATAACAGTAATATTTGAGGGCTCTAGTTTTTCTCTAATATCAGGTCTATCTCTAGCAGTAAAAATTACGTCAGGTTCGAGTGAAATTATCTTCTCGTAATCTAAGTCTAAATACTCGCCTATGGATGGTTTATCTTCCATTCCCGGAACCCAGGAATAAGCTAATTGTGCATCCGTAGTCACACCCACTATCTTATCTTGAGCTTCAAGGATGAAAAGGGGGATGTATGTAGTACTATGTTGGGTAATAATTTTTTTAATTGGCTTATATATCACAATCCTCCTATTTGATGAATCGTTGATCTCTATTGGATACTTCTCGTGGATATGCTTGATCTCCTGCAGCTCATCCGCAGATATCTTCCCCTCCTGTGCGAGCTTCTCCGCCGCCGCCACCTCATCGGCGGAAACGATCTTATCGCCGTTGCTGTCACCAGGAACGTCCGTTCCCTGTGCGAACGCTGATCCAATCATCAGCGCTGCACATGCTATAATTAAAGCTAAAGTACTCCATCTCATCTTGCTCCCTCCTGAAACTATCGCCCTTCGGGATGCTGCTCTGGATGGTACACAAACTCACCACGTTTGCTAAGATCGTAATCTATGCCCAGGAACTTGCTCAGATATTCCTGATGTATAGCATTTGGATCCATGTCTTTGAAAAGATCGGGGTAGAACCATTTGGCAAAATAGCAAATGCCTACAGGATAGATGGCATCCATCACGATATCAGATGCTAGTGTATAGACTCTCCCGCTCTTGACTGAGTCAGTACCGGCAAATCCAGGCCGATTCATGATCTCGTCCCTTTTTTCTCGCATGGCTGTGACATTATCTGCTTCCCATCCAATCTTACCAGAATACTTCCAGCCCATGAGATGAAGTATGACTTCGGGATTGCGAGCAATTATTTCTTCTGGATTTGTGGTAAAGGTTTCCTGTGAAGTATTCTCAAAGATGTTAGCTCCTCCGGCCAATGCGATGTAGCCTGCGCCTCGGGTCTGATAGTCATTGAAGACCTCATAGTATACTGTTGTTCTCTCATCGCTGGGTATCGTCTTCACTCTCTCGTTAATCTGGCTTAAATGCCCATCAATAAAATCGATCAGTTCGTTGGCTTCTTCTTTTTTATCGAAAAGATATCCTGTCTTATCAACCTCGTCCAGATATGTTTCTGGTTCTGCATAATCGAAACGGATAACCGCAACATCTGGATCTAGCGATTGTATTTTCTCCTGAATCGCATCCCATGTGGAAGCATTTCCGCCCGTAATCACCACATCTGGCTCAAGCTCCAGGATCTTTTCAAAATCAAGCGATTCAACCCGCGGTATCTCACCAACCACTGGAAGCCTGCTGAGTTTTGGGAACAGAGTTTGCTGCTCTGCAATGGGCGCTGTTATGCCAATAATCGAATCTTCGGCTTTTAACGCCTGCAAGGTTATTGCAGCATCGATCCAATAGGCAATAACTGCTCGCTGAATTGGCTTGTATATTGTCACCATCTGGTTGGCCGAGTCTGTGATAGTTTTTGGGTAATTTTCATGGATATTCTTTATCTCTTCAAGCTGAGCCTTTGTTATCTGTCCCTCCTGAGATAGTTTCTCTGCAGCCTTTTGCTCTTCAGTAGAAACGATCTTGTCGCCATTGCTATCACCTGGAACATCAATTCCCTTAGCAAACGCTGGCGCAATTGCACTTGATACAAACAGCGCCAGGATGAATGCAAAAATTTGCCATTTCATATTGCCAAACCTCCAACCAATATCCCTGAATCCTAACGCATTGCGTTCACCACTCTACTGGACCTCCATCACGAGTGTCGTGACGAAATTTGTCATATCGAACTCCTCATTAACTTTTTTAGTTGGATCCCTGTGTTTTGCCAAGAACATCCAATCCCCATCCTCAGTCATAGGCGTCTTCGCCCATCCATCATTTTTAAATTGAAACTTGGGTCCGATATGATATCCTTCGCTATTCTGACTGACGACAATGGGAACGAGGTCCACTATAGCTGTATAACAACCATCACCTGCAAATGGGAATCTGAGCCGATGTCTATCGCTCTCGGAGGACATCGTGGGTTGTATGGTACTGCCATCGGGTCTATAAATCAAGGGTTTGACCCTCGCCGGATTTAAAACACCATCAGTACGCATATTATGGCCAAAGAGCAGGGATACCTCTCTTTGATCTCCTTCTTGTTTAGCTTGGCCTAGCCAGAGCTCGTGGCCAACAACCATTTTTGTCAAGTCAGCGCTTTCCTTAAACTCCTGATGCATTTATCATTCCTTCTGATGCAGCTCATGCCACTAAGATAGGATGAGTATCAGTCATAAGAGATAAATCTATCTAAAATAGTAATACTAAATAAGAATTATTGTTCAAATATAAAATTCTAAATAGTAACCTGCATCGCTCTCCAGGCCAAAGAAGGGTAAGGTCGCCGGGCCCGAGCCGATTATCGGCGCCGTGATCGGCCAGCATGAACAATCCTTATCTACTTAAATGCCCATTCAATGTGCTTCACTGCTTCGGGAGCCATAAGGGGTATGAGCAATGGTACAGATCATACAAATAGGTCAATCTCCATATATCATTACCGGATCCGGGATTCTTTTTGTGTAGTGCGCCCAGCTTTAAGCAGCCGAATCTGGGTGGAGCGAAAGGAAGAGGTGTGCCCTGGCTATGGCAGACCTGCCAGGGCATAACAACAGTTAGTTATTGGTAAAGGAGGCCTAACTGGCTGCTGTAGCTCTTCAATAAAAGTTAATATTACTTATTAATAAACCTTTCTGTTATTGTAATATACAAGTCGGGTATAGTCTAAATCCTTTTCGAGCGGTGTTTTCTGCGAATAGATCAAGCTGCTTCAGGTCATGAGCTGAGATATACCACTACCAGATGTCTGAGAAGCAGGGATCGATGGCCTAGTAATACTAATCAAACAATAAGGCATAAATATTCATAATACCATAGCTAATATGGCGAAGGGCCTCTTGACTCAATCATCGGGGAGAAGTCAAGCCTCTCCCAGCCCTTCGCCCTCCTTCACGTGACAATGGGATGGCGGCTTTCCTTCTCGGCCATTATCCCATTAGCACCTTGGACTGTCTAGGAGAGGCTAAAATGAGGGTAAGGAATTGGTAATAGTGGCAAATGACCCCCA
>NZ_DAKC01000099.1:0-6702 GCF_002496465.1 Methanosaeta sp. UBA356
AATAAAACCGCAGAGTCACAGAGCGCACAGAGGATCATGAAAAAATGTCGAATTCCTGTGACTAGCGCACGAACCCACACCAAATAGCGAGGAGCCAAGAAAGATGAGGTCTCAATCGTGGAGAAGTGAAATTATGCCCGACCTCACATAATATTCTTCTCTATCCTCTCCAGAGCCTCAAGGATCCTTTTTTGGCTGGTGGCATAGGAGAGGCAGACGTAATCCTCGCCACTCGGCCCAAAGGCGGATCCTGGTGTGGCGGCGATGAGAGGCTCTTTAAGCAGCCTCTCGGTGAACAGATATCCTCCGCCACAGGCGGACACATCCGAGAACACATAAAAAGCGCCACCTGGAACGCTGCTGGGTATTCCCAGACACTTCAGGCCCGCGACCAGCAGTTCCCGGGCGAGAATGAAGCTTGGCCACAATCATATCGATATCATCCTGCTGCAAGAGCAGTACGATTTCCTGCACCGAGAGCTATTCCCCTTTCACCTTCCCCAACACTCTGATCTCCTCAATCTCCGTATCGGGATAGTTGCCAGTCTCGTCCTTCTCCAGATACTTGACCATATCCCAGATGTTGAGCAGAGCTGCGCTCACCCCTGTGAGGGCCTCCATCTCTACCCCCGTCCTTCCAACTGATGTCACTGTGACTGTGGCTCTGACCCTCATCTCCTCCAGCTCAAGGCCAACCTCCAGGCCGGTTATGGGAATGGGGTGGCAGAGAGGAATCAAACGGGGAGTCTCCTTGACTGCCAGTATGGCCGCCAGCCTGGCGGTAGCCAGAGGATCACCCTTCTTTATCTTCCCACCTCTAATGGCCTGGAGGGTGGACTCCTTCAGCCTTATCGATCCAGCAGCAGTGGCCTTTCTATAGACTATCAGCTTAGAGGTGATATCCACCATGCCCTCCAGCTTTTCCGCCCCGGCGATCTCACCATGCCCTCCTTCCTCTTCATTCATCCTCTTTGCCTCAATTCCCTTGCCATTCCTCAATTCGTCTATATTCCATCCCTGCCTTCAGGTTCCCGTCTTTCTATCTCAGCCCCATCCTAAAGCCTCATGGCCTGAGGGATCATCTCCACCACATCGGTGGCCAGCATACCGAATCCCTTCTCCAGATAGACCAGATCGCCCGCCCTGCCATTGACAAAGGCTGCTGCGCTCGCTGCCCGCAGGGCGGAGGTGCGGGCATAAAAGGCGGCCACAATCCCCGCCAGCACGTCCCCCGTCCCGCCAACGGTCATTCCCGGATTCCCGGTGGTATTGGCCCGAACTATCTCTCCATCGGTGATCAGATCGACCTTTCCCTTGAGGAGAATGGTCACGCCCCTCTCCCGAGCATAGCCCCTTACCAGCTCTGTCCTCTCCTTATAGTCCAGGTCGATGAGGGATATGCCGCTGATCCTTTGAAACTCCCCGGCATGAGGGGTGATGAGACCCTTTAAGGGAAGGCCCGGCAGGAGGGCATCGGCATCGATGACCACCTTCTCTGCCAGAGGAATTATGCTGGCAATGGCATCTCGGGTATCGGGATGTCTTCCCAATCCCATGCCCATTACCACCACATCATGAGCGGCGATCAGATCCCGGAGAGGCTTCAGGTCATTTGCAGAGAGGCGATCCTCTGAAAGCTCTCTCACTATGAGATTAGGGGAGAAGCAGGAGATGGTTTTTGCCGCCCTTGCCGGCGCAGCTACTGTGACTATATCTGCGCCCGCTCGCAGAGCGGCGAGGGCGGTGAGGGCAGGAGCGCCGGTATAGGGGCCGCCGCCGATGACCAGAATCCGGCCGCTATCCCCTTTATGGCTCTCTGAAGACCTCTTCTTCAACAGCCCCAGATCTCCCGGCCCTACAAAAAGCTCGGCCCCTGGAGGGATGCCGATGTCTGCCACGATGACCCTCTCCCCCAGATCCGGCTTTGGGCGGTGAAATGTGACCACATAATCAGCCCGCACCGTCTTATTGGTCCCAAGGCCGCTGGGGATGTCCACAGATAGCACCTTCTTTCCCGAACAGTTTATAGCATCGATTGCTTCCGCCTCCAGCCCGGCCACCCTTCCTCTCACCCCAGTTCCAAAGATGGCGTCTACTATCAGGTCGCACTCATCGAGCATAAGGTCCTCTGCATCCTTTATCTCTCGCAAATCCAAGTGCAAGCGCCCCAGGATCTCCCAGTTCCTCCTTGCCTCCTCAGTGGATATATCGCGGGAGCGACCCAAAAGGTAAACGGTAGCATTATAGCCTGATAAATGGCGGGCAGCGACGAAGGCATCGCCGCCATTGTTGCCACGGCCGGCCACAATTGCGACCCTCTTTCCCGGAGATGATGCGACAACCTCTCTGGCTATGGCAGCACCCGCATTTTCCATCAGCTGGAGAGGAAGCAGACCGAAATACAGGCAGTTGGCGTCCAGAGCCTGCATCTCTTCCCAGGATATAATTCTCATGGGCCAAGAGTAGTGAGGCCAATAGCATAAAAGTATTGCCAGAGATATGGGCAGAGAGATTACAATAGAAGTCTAAAAAATATGATCAGAGGGTGGTGTATGAATCATTTTGATCGATTCATCTCCTCTAATTGTCTTCTTTCATCCCTTTCTGCCCTCTGCCAGTCCCTGTAGGTGTACATCTTGGCATCATAGCCGAGCATATCCAGAGAAAACCATATCACAGAGGCCTTAGTTCCTGTGGTGGTAAACACAACCACAGGTTTATTCTTGGTGAGGTTGCTGAATATCCCCTCAAGCTCGCTCTCCGCCCGAATGATCTTTCCATCCAGGACTTCATCATAGGGAATATTGATAGCCTGGGGTATTGTTCCGTGCTCGAATTCCTCCACCGATCTAGCATCCACTATTTGAGCCTTGCCGCTCTTTACATAATCATAGGTGGCATACAGATCTTCTCTGAAGGCGGGCGAATAGGTGCTCTTAGGCCTGGTTGCAGATGAGTTTTCCACGGGCAATCCCGCCCCCATCCAGGCATCTATCCCACCGTTAAGCACTCTGATATCCTCATGGCCCATGTAGCGAAGCAGCCAGTAGACGTAGGTAGCAGTGGAGGGGCCTCCCCCGCAGGGCTGGCATTCGCCATACACCACCAGAGGATCGGTTCGGGAGATGCCGGCATCACCCAGAATCCTGGCTATATCCGAGATGTTCTTAAGGCAAGCGGTATTGTTGATATCTACGAATTCCCGATATGAGATATGGACTGCACCCGGTATGAAGGAGGCAGGATAGTCACTGCCATCCAGCATTATTATATTATCTGTGACATCTGAGGAGTTTATAAGCACCTCGCGGGAAGGGGCCACCATATCCTCTGAATCCTCAGTTACAGCCGGATTTCCATCCTGATTTAGCTGGCCGGAGGAATCGGCTATCCCGGCTTCTGAAATGGAATCACTTGATAAGATGCTGGTGATCGTCTCTTTTGCCAGACTATCTAAAAAAGTGCATACATAGCACTCGGCGCTTGCTGATGAGCAGAATAATGCGACTGTCAACAGCATTATTGCAGGTGCCCTCATGCCACCCCAGGCGGCCGGTTTGAGCTCAGACATAGATCATCTTTCCTTCGCTAGGTATCATTTGTGCGGTTGATTGCTGAGTATGATTGCTTCCTGTTAAAAATCCTTTTGTCCAGGACAGGATGCATCCTTAGTTCAGATTATGATAGGAAATAATTCAATATCATCAGATCTTGGCCTTCTGCATCGTTTATACGCCAAAAAGCTCATTGAACACGCAATCAGATCTCTGCTAGACAGAGCCAATCAGAGGATCTTCCATGAGGTTAAAGAATCTGGGCGTTGCGGCGGGATCGATAGGCAAAGGGAATGAAATATGAACATAACAACAGTAGCAATGATCTTAGCAATAGTATTGACCGGAATAGCATTTGGTGAAGATGAATTTACTCAACATTTAGGGAAAAATGTAACTGTAAATGTATGCAATATGACAGTATATCAAGGAAACATGACTGAATGGTGGAACGACTCGATAGTAATTAACGAGTTGTGTGATCCATCGATAGGAAATATTACAATTAAAAAAAGCTGCATAGTGTGGATAAAAAACGGATTTGTATGTGATTAGGCAAGAATATGAAGATCCTAACGATTGTACCAGCACATAATGAGGAACCGACATTAGATTCATGCATAAATGGAATACGAAATCAAACCATCGAGACAGATATCCTAGTAGTGTGCGATAATTGTACGGATAAAACAGAACAATTGGCACAATCGCTAGAAGTAAATACGCTAAAAACTATAAACAATGTACACAAAAAGTCTGGTGCATTAAATCAAGCGTTAGATAAATACTTACTGGATTATGATTTAATTTTAGTACAGGACGCTGACACAATAATTGATCATAGATTGCTGGAAAACGCCGTAAAAGAAATAAATAAAGATAAGAAATTGGGTGCGGTTTGTTCAAAAGCAGGAATAAAAGATATCATGTCATCTAAATGGAGTGAATTGCTCTGGTGGCACCTGCAACGAATAGAATATGCGACATTTGATAGTTCAAGAATCGAAACCGCTGGATCCATAAAAGTAGTACATGGAATGGCCGCGGTTTATCGAACAGCCGCATTACAACAAGTAAAAAATAAGTGGGGCAGAATATATGATGAGAATAACATCACTGAAGACTATGAACTAACAATATGCCTAAAAGAGCTGGGGTGGAAAACAACCGCATGCATGGATATGCGGGCATGGACCGAAGTGCCGGTAACATTAAAAGAATTATGGAAACAACGAGTACGCTGGTTTAGGGGTGGGATTGATGTACTAAGGACTCACGGAATAAATAAAATAACAATAACTGAATATCTCCAACATATATTATTTATTATATTGACTGTGTTGAATGTACTAATAATATACTATCTTTCAGTTGTACTAATATCCGGTGGCCAACTAGGTATCCATCCGTTGTTCTATCTAGTAGTGGCAATTGTAACACTAGATGGATTATATAGATTACGCTATGCAGAAAATGTAAAAACAATAGAAATTGTTATACGATTAGCCATATTACCTTTTAGTATATATATGATGTTATACCAAGCACAACAACTATGGGCATATTGGTTATCAATAACAAATGCAAAAAATGAATGGTGAAAAAATGTATTCAATATCAAACGGAGTCATTAGTGCATCTTGTCTTTGTACATGCGCTTGCGCGGTAGAACCAAGCGGCATGTTTTCAAATGTAGGCATACATACAGTACCTATATTTATAGGAGGATTCATGGTAATTGATACCAGCGTTAAATTACTGAGACTGTGGTACAAAGAAAATCACAGATAGAAATAACCAATTTTTCCTGAAGACCGGTGTTCTCCCAGCGCCTGCACCCCCCATTCCTACAAGTCCGGAGCTCTGAGTCCATGCCCAAAATCTCCATCCAGGCGACGCTTAAGCTGGTTAGATCATTCCTCTGGTTCTTTTTATATAGTCAGTCAATGGGCAAGGTCAGGTCGATTCTACATCTTTTTTGATGCGAAAAGACCATTAGTGCCAGAGCATTAACTGAAACGCCAAGCAGAGATGATATAGAGACCACCATAACAATGAGAACGAGCCGCTTTCTCTGCTGTTCTACGCGCTCTATTAGATCATATACCGCATCTGCCGAGGTATTATCTTCCATTATTCTCACTCGCTCGCCCATTCATTTAGTACAAAGAGCTCATCATTGATGGTCTTGAACCATTCATATCTCGATTTGCCCAGGGGAGTGAGCTCAAATACTATTACTTCTCTTGCCCCCCATGCAAGCCTCTTTTCCTCAATATATCCGGCATCTTTCAGCATATTGATATATTTCTCAGCCGAAGTCGTCTTCAGATTGGCGCACTGAATTATATGGGTCTTCAGCGCCCGGCCTTTTGACTGGCCCTTTGAAATGCACTCAAGGAGCTTGAGGACGATCTTGATTGCAGGCCTGTATTTCGCAACAACCATTAAGTATCCCCATCACAGCTCTTAAAAGGCTTCCATACCTTTAGTACATCACTACTATATCAGAATGTAGCTGCTCTGGTATATCAATCTTTATTGCTCAATATTGATTGAATCTAATTTTTTAACTGTTTAGCTTCTCAAATTCATCTTTATGATGGAAGAAGCCATTAACATTGGATTAACCTGCATTGCAGGGAAGATTGCCGCTATAATGAGGCCCAGACATCTGAGTAATGGGCCCAATTTGCCCGGTTGGACCACCAGAATTATAATTATTGTGATGGTTTTTATTAACCTGCTCGACCTTCAACATCCAAAATTTTTATATAATATTAATATCATCATTAGATATTGATCCTTTAAGACATAGATACCTAGAGAGATTGACTAGAAAAAAGAATATGGCAAAATCATAAAAAGAGGTAGCGTATCATTTTTGCTGTAAATTTCTCAGAAATATCAGTAACAAGAACTGACTTGCTCTTCACGAGATAACAGCAAGTTATTTCTTCATGAGATATTATAATTGGCCCTGTATCCCCAAGTCGTCGAAACTTTGGGAGGGATACAGAGCCATGAATATATCCGACATAGCAGATGATTATCTTATCGATGTCCCGATTATGATCGGGACTCTTTCCCCGTAGGTGAAAGATCGAAAAGAGGGCATGAAGAAACTGACCGCGGGTTTTCTGAATGA
>NZ_DAKC01000014.1:0-171 GCF_002496465.1 Methanosaeta sp. UBA356
AATATCTGAAATTTTTATTAAAGATATTTTACATTTTCATGATTTAGCAGGCTATATGTTGGCGCACTGTACATGGCATGAACACGAATAAGATGGAGCCAAAACCAGCTGAAAAAACCTGTGTGACAGTTTTCTGGCATTGATGCTCATAATATCAATTATCGAACCCAA
>NZ_DAKC01000014.1:388-7924 GCF_002496465.1 Methanosaeta sp. UBA356
TATCTTACTGCGGGATGTGGGATTTAAGTTTGTGGTTGGTTCCGGATCGCGGTTCACCCCAGATGCAAAAGGATACAGAGAATTTGCGATTCAAGTTCACCCATGCCAAATATCGAGAAGCCATTAAAAGAAGATGAGCCTTCGGGGCTGGATCGATAAGGCCCCGAGATAATTCAAGGCCTCAGGGAATAAATCCTTGACCGTCCCTTCTTATTCACATTGATCTTGCCCTCTCTGCCCAGCCAGCCCAGTGCGCCATGGACATCATCTATCCGCAGAGCGGCAGACTTGGCCAATTCCCTGGCCGGCATCGGGCCCTTTAGGCTGAGCAGGTCCCAAATTATGCCGGCATTGATACCGAATACCAGATCCACAGACTCCTCCGTCATCCCCCCTCCCTTCCCAGTCTCTCTCTTTGATTTGACCGCTGCCACTCCTGCTTCAGTCATTCTTTTCTTCTTCCTGGACCTCGGTTTCTTCTCAGTTTCATTGACCATTTTTTATATCCTCCAATATGTATCCTTTTTTAAATACGACTTCATTGAATTTAAAGTTTTTCTGAGCTAAAATTGCAGATTTGGTCATAGTCACTGGTTCAAGGTGCGGGATGCAGGCCCAATGTGCTATATGTGAAATGTATATACCGATCCCGGCCCAAAAGCGATAAATACCGAGGACTATGACTTAATTGTTCGTAATGGTTCTGCATAAAGGAAGCAAGAGATCCACGTCTGGCGATTTCTTGAGGGGCTATTGTCATTCTTCTGCCTGGCTATGCTCTCATGGCAAAACGCCTTTGACACCAAAATCCCAAAGGAGAAACTGCTGCCGATTCCAGCACTGCAGAAGTTGCTGCAGATCTATCATCGCAAGAAGACGGGAATCTCTAAATATTCAAATAAAGAATAAAGGAGGACGAATTCGGAGGTTTAAATCATGCTTGATCGATTCACAAATTTCCTCACAATATTGATTACCTCTCTTTTGGCCATCTCTCTTTTCTGTGCCTTTGCCCTGGCAGAGGAAGAGGATGACAATGGTCCTGAGCATTCTCTAGGCTCGGGTGATTCTGATTGGTGGACGACATACCCGGACAAAAACATCGACTCTGGCTCTGCCGTAAATCACCCGGATTGGGTTATTGAGGCTCTGGAGGACAGACCTCTGCTGATCCTGATCCACCAGAACAACTGCCTGCCCTGCGTGACCCATGTCCCCAGGATAAATGATGCTATAAAAATCCACAACGACGATATCCGGTTCTACAGCATTCTGGCTGAGGGAGACGGAATCCTGAAGGCGATGGAGGTTCTGGATATCTACAGTCCCACAGGCAAGAAGCAGTATGTTCCCACCACCATCTTCCTCACTCTGATCGAGAACGAGGACGGCGAGGTTGAGGTTGGCTGGCATAGCGAGATTGATATCATGAGCACGGACGATATCAACAGCTATGCAGACGATTCCATTTACTATCACCAGCAGAATGCGGCTGACTGGGAGCAGTGATCGGCCTAATGGCAGTGAAAGATGGCGTGGGTGGTCTGAGCAAGCCGGGCTCTAATCCCCCTCACGCTCTCATTTTGCCAGTTTCTATTATATCTTTATTCGCGCTATTATTCATATCCCTATCCATCAGTCCCGCGCTAGCAGATGAAGCGCAGGCGCCGGACTTTTTCGCAACCAGCTGGGATCAAAGGAGCTTCAATCTATCCGATTTCATGGGCTCCCCGGTGGTCCTGCATATAACAAATATCGAGAACCCCCTATGCATTGAATGCGAAAAGTCCCTCTCGGGGCAAGTAGAGGAGCTTGCAGCCCTCAAGGCCCTAGACACCAATGTCCAGATAGTAACCCTGAACCTGAGGAAGAACCCCTATTCCATTGACGGCCGGGAGCTGGCCCAAACCTGGTGGGAGGTCAATATAACCTGGCCCTGGATCGAGGATCTGGACCCATATCCCATAGGGAGCAAATACCTGGACTATTGGACGGTGAGAGGCGGCTCTTCCAATCCCACCATTGTTCTGATCGACAAAGAGGGCAGAATCGGCCCGGTCTACCACGTCTACCGGGTGGGCGAAGGGATAGAAGATGGGGTGCAGAAGGCCCTGAGCCTTCTGGATGACATCCAGGAGCTCAATGGGACAGCTCTTATGGTGGAGGGGGAAGCCTCCCCTCCTGCAGAGGTGGAGGCCCGCCCAGAGGGGGCAACAAGCATGATCTCCTCCCTCTGGACCAGAATGGAGAATGAGGTCTCAAGGAAGGATGTCACCGCCTTTGGCATGTTCCTTCTGGGCATCTTCACCTCCCTTGCCCCCTGCTCCATCGCCCTGATGATTGCTGTGTTCTCTTATGTGATGACCGTTCGCAGGAAGGACGAATACCTGCGAGCCAGCGCCTCCACCTCAAGAGAGGGATTCATGATCGGCGTCGCCTTCACCCTCGGCATGGCGGTTGTCTTCTTTGTGCTCGGCCTGTTCATATCCCAGATAGGGGTCTTCTTCCGGGATTCAAAGCTCTTTGACCTTCTAGCCGGGGTAATCATGGTCCTGCTTGGAATCAGCAGCTTCAAGCCCCTGGGGGAGATCATCGAGCCGGTCATGGATCGCATCCGCCTGCATCGTGCTGCCATGGATGGGCTCGATGAGCCGTCCGAGAGCTCGGGCTTAAATGGGCCTATGGAGGAGAAGAAGAGCCTGCTCCAAAAGGCTGTGGAGTTCTCGCTAAAGCTCTTCCGCTATTCTGCGTTCATCGGCGCCTTCACCCTGGGGATCTTCTTCGCCCTGGGTTGGGCTCCCTGTGCCCTCTCCATGGTGATGCCGGTCCTGATCTGGCTGGCAAGCCAGGACGTTGCCCCCCTGGTCGGCGGGACGATGCTCTTCTTCTTCGGCATCGGCCATGGAGTGCCCATCATCCCCATCACCACCTTCTCCCGAATGGTGGGCGGCAGGATCGGGGAGAAGTATGTATCGGTGGGAGAGTGGACCAGCAAGATCTTCGGGCTGCTGGTGATCCTGGTGGGCCTGGTCTATGCCGTCAGGTATTTTGGATACCTGTTATGGTAGGGTACAATAACGGCGCAGCAATTGCAGTGTGAGGATATCGAGAGGAAGGTGAGATTACATTTCGACCATGCTGGAAAGCCTCCAGGAGATTGCGAGGGATCGAGTCTCCTCCTCGCTGGCAGAGAGGTGCTGCTACTCTTCCGACGCCTCTCAGATTTCTGGATACCCAGATTTCGTCGTCCGACCAGCGAATACGGGAGAGGTCTCCAGAATTATGATGCTGTGCAATGAGAGGGATGTGCCGGTGGTCGCCCGGGGAGCGGGAAGCGGACTTGCCGGCGGGGCGTCCCCGGTCTTAGGGGGCGTAGTTTTGGATATGTCTGGAATGAACCGCATTCTGGAGATGGATCTGGAGAACCTGCAGGTCATCGTTGAGCCGGGGGTGGTGGCAGAGAAGCTCAATCGGGCCCTTGAGCCTCATGGATTCTTCTTTCCCCCAGATCCGGGCAGCAGCGCCTTTTGCACCATCGGGGGCATGATCTCCTACAACAGTAGCGGCATGCGCTCGGTTAAATACGGCACCACCAGAAGCTATGTGCTGGATTTAGAGGTTGTGCTGGCGGATGGTAGGGTGATTCATACCGGCTCCCGGAACCTCAAATCCGCAGCCGGATACGACCTCACCCGTCTATTCGTTGGCGCAGAGGGGACCCTGGGCATCATCACCCGAGCGGGACTGAAGGTTGCCCCTCTGCCCAAAGAGAGACGGCTGGTATTCGCCAGCTTCGGGAGCGCAGAGGCTGCTGGCCAGGCGGTGATAGCGGTATTCTCCCAGGGGATAACCCCATCCGCCTGCGAGATACTTGACCGGACCACTCTAAAGGTCCTGAAGCTCGTTGATCCCGCGCTTGTCCTGCCGGATGACGGGGACGTGATACTATTCGAGGTGGACGGCTCAGGAGATTCGACCGCAGAGGCAGCAGCGCAGATAGAGGAGGTCTGCCGGCCGATGGCCATTACGATAAGGCAAGCTTCCGGCCGGGAGATGGAGCCCATCTGGGCGGCGAGGAGGCTGGTGGGAGCGGCCATTTCGCGTCTGGACCCGAAGAAGACCAGGATCTATATGGGCGAGGATGTGGGGGTTCCCATAAAGCAGATTCCGGCGCTGATTAAGAGAGTGCAGCAGATCACTGCAAGCGTGGGCATTCCTGCCATGAAGTACGGCCATATAGGAGACGGAAATCTGCATGTCGCATTGTTCATCGATGTCAATGATCCGGATCAGTGGGATCGGCTCAGGACGGCAGCGGACAGAATCCATCGAGCTGCTCTGAGCCTGGGGGGGACGGTCAGCTCCGAGCATGGGATAGGCCTTGCCCGGGCGGAGTATATGGCAGAGCAGGTGGGCGAGGAGACGATGAATGTGATGCGGGCGGTCAAGAAGGCCCTTGACCCCAGGGGGATACTCAATCCAGGAAAGATAGGGCTGTGACTGATATCACATTGACGACAGACTGGACCATGAAGCGATCCAGGAGGAGATGGATTTCGCCTCCTGCAACAACAACAATAACGCCAGGTATACGGCTGAGGTTTTATTCCGTAACTACCATGTATTTGAATATTCAGCTACGAATATTAACTGCAGAGACGCAGAGTTCGCAGAGACGTGGAAATTTACCTAATTAATGGCATATTTCTGAGCAAATAGTCGTCTCCGTTCGTTCGTCCTCCGTGCGCTCTGCGCCTCTGCGGTTTTATTCCGCATTCCGTAAACCACATGGTTAATTATCCCGCTACCCACTCGATACAGCGAAGAGCCAAAAGATTGAATGCGGCCCCAAAAGATTCAAACTATTGATTGACCATTAAGTGAAGCTTCGCTCATGAATCGTGGATTTCAGCATTCCACAGAATCATCTTTGCTCTTTTGAGCTTTTCATCGGATCAGCCGCTCTGAGCAGCTCAGCCACATCTTCCATGGAATTTTGCTCTCGCAGGGCAACCAGCTCCGGAGGCGATTCCTGGAATAGCTCCAGGGCGTTGAAGAACCTGTCCAGCACATCTCCCTTATAGGTGGGGACCAGGAAGATATGGGTATGAGGTATCCTCCTGCCCCGAGCATACATGCAGACAAAGTCCGGTTGCAGGGCGACCATAATCTTTTCCGCCACCACCTTTGCTGCTCTGAAGAGGCTGGCATTCTCATCATCTGAGAGTTCATGCCACCAGGGCACATGTCTCTTAGGTATCACCAGACAATGGCCTTTAGAAAAGGGGTTGACGTCCAGAATTGCCAGCGATAGTTCATCCTCATAAATCCTGTAGCATGGCAGATCTCCCGCCAGGATCTGGCAGAAGATGCAGCCTTTCTCTTTCCCGGTGCCCTCAGTCATAAAGCCTCCATTATGCTAATGACGGCATTATTGATGATCAATCCTTTGCCATACAAAATATCCCGTCAATCTGATTCGATGGAGATCTTTTTATGTCGGATGAACAGGATGCGATAGAACGAAATGCAGACCATGAACCAGGGTGAAAGAGCCTTCAATCTGTGCGTTCGCTGCGGGACCTGCCGCACCGTCTGTCCGGTCTTCGAGGAGGCCGGCTGGGAGTCGGCCAACACCAGAGGGCGGATGATGATAATCAAGGAGCTTTGCTCTGGCCGGCTGGAGGCAGATCAGGGGGTGAAAGACAGTCTTAACACCTGCACCACTTGCGGCTTATGCACTGAGAACTGTCCGGCAGGCATCTCTCCTCCGGATATCATAGAGAGAGCGAGGGGGATGCTTGTAGCCCTAGGATTAACCACCTCAGAGCTGGAGGATCTTGACCGGAAGATCCTGAACAGCGGCAACACCTTTGGCGAAAAAACCGACAGGCTCTGCTGGCTCCCTGATCGGAGCCTGATCCGGGAAAAGGCGGATTATGTCTACTTTGTGGGCTGCATGAACTCCTATCGCTACCATGAGACAGCAAGACGCACGTTCTCCATCCTCAGCCAGTTTGGAGCCACTCTGCTGCCAAGAGAGCAGTGCTGCGGCTCGCCCCTCCTGCGTACCGGCTTTGATGCCCGGAAGGTTATTGATGAGAACTCCAGACAGATCAAGAGGATAGGGGCCAGGACGGTGATCACCGGCTGTGCAGGCTGCTATACTACCCTGAAAAACAGCTATGGGAACCAGTTTCAGGTTTTGAGCGTGCCCGAGTTTCTTGCTAGTCACATCTCGGAAATCGATCTGAAGCCTCTGGATATCACTGTGACCTATCACGATCCCTGCCACCTGGGACGGCACAACCGGATCTACGAGCAGCCGCGCCAGGTCATAAGGGCCATCTGCCGCCTGGTAGAGATGAAAGCAAGCCGGAATGCTGCCCGATGCTGCGGTGGAGGGGGTGGGGTGCGAGCGGGATATAAAGATCTATCTCTGCAGATGGCCAGGAGGAGGCTGGAGGATGTGCCGGATGATGTGGATTATATTGTCACCTCCTGCCCGCTGTGCATCAGGAATCTGAGGGATGGGGGAGGGGGAGAGAAGGTGATCGACCTGGTGGACCTGGTGGGAATGGCTATGGAATGAAGGGGGATGAGCTGTCCATCGAGGAGGTGCTTCTCTTTCTGTAGAATATCTCAGATTTTTCCCCTTTCCATTCCACTCGATATCCCTCGTAGCCCCTCTGGATGAGCTCCCTCTGGCACTCGATATTCAAGCAAGTGATTGCGGTTTCATCTCCGGTGGCAGCCATACCTGTACCGGTCATCGGCCAGTTTACATTCTTATAGAGGATGTATCTCCACCAGCCGGCAAACTTGGGATTCAGTGCCCTGACCCTGAACCCGCAGGAGAGGAGGTTATTCAGGCTGACCGGATTTTTCGGGGATACGGTGCAGCAGATGTGCTCATACCCAGAGCTTTCCAGCACCTGCAGGTGGGCTGCGGCCAATTCCCGCTGCAGGCCGCATCCCCTGAAATGAGGGTGGACGGCGATGGCCTGGAGGTGGGCGAGTTTTTTCAGATCCTCTTCAGCCAGGTTCAAATCCCGGCCCAGGTTATCTTTCTCCATCCCTGGATAGCGAATTATGCTATAGGCGGCAAGCTTTTCCTCTGCCAGGACCCCCAGCACGGAGAGGTCCGTCTGGAATATCAGGCTGAAGTATTCCTCATCGTGAGGCATGAAGATTTCAATCTCGTGCAGGGTGCTGACTACCAGAGACTGCAGGGCGGCCAGGTCTGAGAGTGAGCACTCAGCAAGAAACCTCATCTCCAGGCATTTGCCCCGTCTTACGAAGCTGCGGGGATAGGAATCTGCCATATCTCTTTGGCCGGTCAAATGCTCTCGAACCATCTTCTTTATTTCTTCCTGGATTCAAAATATCTCTCGTACTCCTTTATGAGGGCCTCTTCATAAAGATCCTCGATATCCTCGGGAATGAAATTCTGCCTTCTTACCTCCCTGATCATTTCACGGCCCTCAATCTCCTCTGCCGTCATTCCCTTCTCGAAGTAATCATGAAATAATTCGT
>NZ_DAKC01000011.1:0-5124 GCF_002496465.1 Methanosaeta sp. UBA356
AGGAGAAACTTGGAAAGTACAGTTTATTTATCCAGCCAAGATACCATTGGATATACTCTTCGGCCTCATCTTCCTTATCGAGGATATATCCAAGTTTTCTCACACCATCTAGGTATTGAGAATTTTCAGGGTTCGGGTATAGATCTGGGAATAATAATCCCAAGAAAACAACAGCGACACCAGGGAGTTTTTTCTTCTTTTCGGCGTCGGTGGTTTTAGCTCCAAATGTCAGCAAAAGATCGGGTTTTGCAGAAAGTATTGCCTCATAGTCTGGATTGACTAGGGCATCACCCAAATTAGGCAGGTTGCTGAACTCCGGGAATTGGATTTCGCTTGGTTCACCAAAAACAGCGACGATTTTGTTCTCTGAACTTAGTAACCGCATGAGTTCAGCATTATTATCTCCTTCGACTATGATGCGTTCTAATGGTTTTCGAATGGTTACTACTGTATCATAGGCGTCTAGAAGTGTAAGTTCCTTCTCTTCTCCACGTATGATCTGCTCGATAAGTTCTATATCCTGAGCATCTATCTTGCTATCATAATTGGCATCGCTCAGATTGGTGGCGGCATTTGCTCCCTTGATTATTCCCTCAACATATGCAACGTCTTTCTCATCTATTGTACCATCCATATTGGCGTTACCAAAGATCCCAAGAGGATGATCGGATCCAGCTCCCAAGCAAATCATGGATGCTATTAGTAACGCTAAGGCGATTTTCCAAGACCCATCCATTATATCCCTCCTACGATACACTTAATCATACTTATTTTCAGTCTGATCTGATTTTGTATGCAAATATCCTAAATGTTTATAACATTTTTGGTTGAACATTTAATCAGAAATCTCTTTCGAAACAGAGCATCTAAACAACGGCTTATAGGTGCATATTTTTCTCAAACATCCTGACTGCAACGATCACAGCCAGGGCCGCTGCAGCCCAGACATAGGCAATCTCAAATATCGGGACACCACCGTTCCTTAATCCCTCGATGGCCTGTGTTAAAGGAATAATCTCGATCAGCATTCTTGCGGCCTTGGGATACATCTCTGTAGGAATGAACACCCCGCACAGATAGGTAAGAGGCATGGTGATGAAGAGACTCACAGTTGTCAGGTTGTGGGGATGACGAACGGTTACACCAACTACAATTCCTGCCGAGGTAAAGAAGAGGGCCAGGCCGATGGTGAATAGAATGAGGGCGACAAGGGAGATGTGAAAGCCGGAAAGAAACAGCCAGACCGGCAGGAGGAAGCACAGGACTGCGAAGAAGGCAACCACTATGCCGGTCAGCAGATATCCGGCTACGGCCTCACGAGGCTTGATGGGTGCCGTCATCGTGAGAAGCTCCAGGTAGCCCTCGTGGTTCTTGGACATCCATATCTCAGAGCTGAAGTGCTGGTAGCAGACCTGCACCACGCACATCATCAGTATCCCCGGAATCATGAAACTCAGGTACGACTCGCGACCGGGCAGACTCACCATAGAGCCCAGGCCAATGCCAATCACAAGCACGAAGAAGAACGGCTGGATGAGATTGCGCAGAGCGAATAAAAATAGATTCTTTCGATAGTCATAGATCTCCCTCTCGAATGTGACCAGAGAGGCAGACACCGCGCGGGGAATCATTCCCGCAGCCCCCTGCCGGTGAGCTGGAGAAAGACGTCCTCAAGGCTAGGCTCTTTCAGGTTAAGCTCCTCGATCCCTGTCGTTTTGGAGGCTGTTACTACTATCTTGTCCAGGGCCTCTTTCTCCCGCAGATGAATCGAGAGGCAACCGTTGGAGCTGTAAAGTTTCATCACGCCAGGAATCTCTCGCAGTGCCAGAAGATCTGCAGATGAGCTGGGCCTGCGAGTTTTGAGGGTGAGAACCGAGTCGATGCCCATGGATTGCCGGAGATTCTCAGGTGATCCTTGGGCGATGATCCTGCCATGGTCTATGATGATCACCCGATCGCAGAGCACCTCCGCCTCCTCCATGTAGTGAGTGGTGAGGATGAGGGTCTTCTTCCGCTCTTTCAGCTCAGAGATGTAGTCCCAGAGAGCATGCCTGCTCTGCGGGTCCAGGCCGGTGGTGGGCTCGTCCAGGTAGAGGATGGGCGGATCGGTGATCAGCGCCCGTGCCATCAGCAGGCGGCGCTGCATGCCTCCGGAGAGCTGATGACCATTTTTTGCAGAGTGCTCATCGAGCTTGGCCCACGCAATGGTCTCACGGGCTTGCAGCCTAGATTCGGAACGGGAGAGGCCGCGCAGCCGGGCGTAGAAGTAGAGGTCCTCGGCAATGCTCAGGTGCGGGTGAAAGCTGGCCTCCTGGGGGGAGATGCCGAAGAGGCGCTTGGCCTCGATGGGATTTTGGAGGACGTCGTAACCTCCCACGGTGATCGTGCCGGAGGAGGGGCGGACGAGGCCGGTGAGCATGCGGATGGTGGTGGTCTTGCCTGCGCCGTTGGGGCCCAGAAGGCCGAGGGTCTCGCCGGAATGGACGGAGAAGGAGATGCGGTCCACGACCTTGTGGGTGGAGAAGGATTTGACAAGGTTTTCGACGAGGATCATTTCTTGGGAGTCCATTTTACTTGCGGAAGAGGATATCATACGATATATGCTTTTTCATCTTCTATTTTCCAACTTCGTTATAGGGACAGTAGTATTCTTTTCCAGACTTAGTTTTGTTGGCCAGGCAGCCACCGCCACATGAGGCGAATTGCAAACAGGAAGAGCAGCTCGCGTTCAGTCTGGCGACTTCGCGTTGCAAGCAGCTCCAGGCCTTGGCAATGCCATCTCCATCGAGATGGCAGAGTGGATAAGGAAAGTAGGGGCAGGGCTTCACGCCGCCATCCACATCAATGAACATGGCCAGCCTGCCGCCAGAGCAGAGGTTGGGCCAGCCGGATAGGCCCAATAGCGGAGTGTCTATGATGATCTCCTGAAGAGGTAGAGCACATAACTCTCGTAGCACTTCTGGATATTCCTCAAGCAAAAGGGCGTGTTTATGCTGGCGTGGCACGGTGAACATGTTTGGGCGAAAATTATGCACGCGGCACCAGTCCAAGATGCTCGCCATCTCATCTTTGTTATCCCGACAGATGGGAAAGACCAGGATCTTCTCGCCGGGAAAATCTTTCGTCAGACGCTCACCGTAGGCCAATACTCTTCGATGGTTGCCATTTTCGCCCAAAAGTTCATCATGTTTTTCTGGATTCAGAGAGAGAAGACGCAAGCGCATCTGATGGATCTGATTTAATGACGGAGTCTGTTCCCCGAATCCAGCCCAAGTATCCACTGAAGTGCTCCAGCCGCAGTCATTCGCTGCAGAAAGGATCTCTTTCAGACGGGGATTGAGAAATGGTTCGCCTCCAGCGAGAACGAGCACTGACCGCTGGCTAGCCGTCTTCATATAATCGAGGACCTGCAGGTATACCTGTTCGTCCAGATCTTTGGAACCATTTTTCTTTTCGGCGCCGAAGAATGGATCGTAATTATTGAGAGCCAGCGCAAGGATGAAGGGCTGGGAGACTCTTATGTCCATCACTCTTCTCCTCTCCCGTTCAGCCAGCATAGGGGATCTGGTGCCAGATAGTCCCCCGTGCGGGCCCAGGCATCTGCCCGGCAGCCCCTGCAGATGCTGACGTACTCGCAGCTTGGGCAGTGGCCCTTCAGGTTGTGCCAGTCGCGCAGGCTTGCGAATAGCGGGGAGTGGAGCCATATGTCTTTCAGGCTCTGCTCTTTGAGGTTTCCTGCAGGGATTCTGAGCTTGACGCAGGGGTAGACGTTCAGTTCTGGAGAGATGGCCACTCCGGCTATTCCTGCTGTGCAGCCGCCGACGATTTTGTTCGACCGTAATGTAGATTTCTTCTGTTCATCAAACCAGAAATTGAGAGGATCATCGCTGAGCACTCCGTGATTTGCAGCTTCTTCTAATGCATTTCTCAAGAGCGAAGGATCCTTTAGCGGCGCTGGGTTTCCCAGGCCAAATCCGCACATACGGCCTATATTAGGTGCTGCGCCTAGCTCGCGAGCTATTCTAGCAATTGACCTTATCTGATGATGATTGGCTGAACTCACCGTACAAAGAAAAGAGACCGGAACAACTCCCTCCAAGTATTTGGCGGCTCCAATAGTTTTTTCAAAACTATCTTTGCCCCTAATGCTCTCGTGGAAATCCTTATTACCGTCTAGGCTAATTTGGACATCATCAAAAATGCTAAACCAATCTTTCGGAAATTGCTGCACTAACGTCCCATTTGTAGTTAAAAGGAGCTTCTTGCATACCTTTTTGAGATCTTCAGCAAATACAAATAGATTCTTAAATAATAATGGTTCACCTCCAGAGACATTAATAAAATATGGTTTTGTCTCAGTAAGCTGGTCTAAGATCAGGGAAGGATCATTTAGGTCGGATGTCATGGCATCTCCTCGATAACAGTAGCTACAGGATAGATTACATCTACCAGTAACTTCTAAGACAACTAAATGTAGACCTAGACCCATAATCAGCACCTCAAAATTAATCCTTACTGTATCAATTTTGTCTCCGATAATCGATTAAGGAAAGCAGTTATTCCGCTTGCAGCTTTTTCCCTTGGAACATTATATTTGCTGACAACAGCATCAATCATGTCCTTTAATGTATGTTCTCCATCGCACATATGCCATATTTCGGTCGCATAAGTTCCCATAACAAAGAGACGGTGTCCTCCGTATAATACCAGCTTGTCGTCTTCTTGCCTATTCATTATCCTAACTGTCTTTGGCTTACAGTCGGGCAGTATGGATCTGCACATAGAAAGTCACCCTCCAAGAATTTAGCTAAACCACGACAACCTCCGCGGCATCCGTCGCGGTAAATGCAAGTTGAACAAATGCCCTTAAGCAACGAGGAATCACGTAGTCTCCTGAGTATTGGCGAATTTAGCCAGATATCGCTTATTGAATCTTTATATATATTACCGAGAGACATATCGGGCATATATGCACATGGCGAGATATCTCCTTTGGAATCTATCCATAAACGTAGATAGCCCGCCTCACAAGGAGATGGATGACGCTTTTCAAGAGGATCGAAAAGAAATTCCCAAGGCATATGCAGGCCCATATTAATTCTAGAGGGTTTCGATTTAGCACCA
>NZ_DAKC01000084.1:0-9617 GCF_002496465.1 Methanosaeta sp. UBA356
GACATTTGGACGAATAGTAATAGGTTCCATCTTAAGCGAAAGAAAGTTGATCAAAAGCGAGGTGGTATTGCCCAAAAAGGAGAAATTGGTGGTAAATTACGCAGACTACGCATTTGCTCATCCTATTCGCTTGCATCCCTCATGTTGGGTAGATGATGGAGATCATCTTGCAGGCGTACACCCTAAATCCAGTCTTCCCTTTTTTATTAACTCTTCTGGCTCAATCATTTGTCGCCTTTGCACAGGAAAAAATAGTATTAAAGAGATACAAAAAGAGCTCAAAGAAATCTGGTTTTCAGTTGCCGATGATGTATTATTAAGGGATGGACTATCCTTCCTGATGCTGCTGGAAGAGATGAATCTAATAGAATTTGTGGGGCGGAAAATTGAAGGTACTGCTCATTAATCCCCCTGGTTGGGTTGGAGATAGAATCCCGTTAGGTTACGATCTAGTGCCATCGGTGCCTTTGGGTTTGGGCTACCTTGCATCAACTATGGAATCTGAAGGCATAACTGCTAAGATCGTTGACATGGATTGGGGTGGTTTTTCCAAAGAGGAATTAGTCGATATGATATCGAAATTCGATCCTGATATCATAGGAATAACATCCTTCACCTCCAATTATGCAAATGCTGTGGACATTGCCAAAGCAGCAAAATCGCACAATCCTAATATCAAAATAGTATTCGGTGGCGTACATGCTACATTCATCCATCGAGATGTGTTGCACACGATTCCTGAAGTGGACATAGTTGTTCGATATGAAGGAGAGCGAGCGATATGCGAAATCTGTGATGCTCTGGATAGGGGAAGAAAGCTAGAAAATGTCAAAGGAATCAGCTTTCGCCATGATAATCGGGTATTTTCCACACCACTTAGGCATAGGATAGAAAATCTTGATAGCATACCGTTCCCCGCTTTTCATCTATTGGAGCCCTCGATTGAGCATTACATAGGGGAGGGAAAAGAGAAGGGCTTTCCCATAATAACTACTCGAGGATGCCCCTTCAATTGCATATTTTGTTCCACAGCAGCACTTCACGGTCGCAAATACCGTACAAGAAGCGCAAATAATGTCTTAGATGAGATGGAATTTGTACAAGATAAATACAAAATAAATGTAATCAGCTTTGCAGATGATAATTTCACCATGAAACGAAATAGAGTTATTGAACTATGCAGAGGCATTAAAGAAAGAAATCTCGATTTTGAATGGGGTTGCAGCGCCAGGGTGGACCTATTATCAAAGGATTTATTGGAGGTGATGAATTCCTCTGGCTGCAAAAATATATTTTTCGGTATAGAATCCGCATCTCAAAGGGTACTTGATACGGTTAAGAAGGGCTTTAGCATTGAGAAAGCAAAGGAGATGGTAAAGCTCACTGAGAAAATGGGAATAAAAACACATTGTTCATTTATCCTAGGCTTGCCGAACGAGACCGTGGAATCGATAGACGAGATGATCAGATTTGTTGAAGAGACTATGCCATCGGGAAGAGTGCTTCCTAACGTTTTGGAAATACTTCCCGGCACCGAGCTATGGGATAAAGAGAGCGAATATTTTGGAAATACGCCATCCATACCAGCTGCAGACATAATCAGAGTTCAATTGGAGCTTTTCTACAAATTCTTTGAGATAAGTTCAAAAGGGAGGGAATTGCTTACGATTGAGCCACCAGATATTGAGATCATTGGCGGACCGGCTTCATTTGCGCAGACGCAAATGTAAATGGATATAATCCAATAATAGTTCTAATAATATTTTTATATAGTTAATGTGATAATTGCGGGCCGGCCCCGCAGGCTTGTTCAAGAGCAGAAGAGGCGCTGGCCATCTTCGAGCAGATCGAGAGCTCCTGCGCGGAGCGTGTGCGGAGGCAGCTGGCGGAATGGCCGGGATAAGGTGGCAAGGGCATGTCCAGGGACTATCCCGCTCTATAATTATGGCCCTAGATAGCAGAAACGTCGTTGAACATCAAGCATTCAGCCAATTTCGCATTTACATCTCGTTTGAGATCATCATCTGCTTTCCCGAGTATGCCCTCAATGAACATCTTCTCCAGGGTCGCTATCTTGTCGATTAGGAGCCAAGACTCCTCTTTCAATCCTGTTGCTTTGAAGGAGAGCGTGCCTTTGCGTATTAACAAATCCGATGGCAATGGAGGATCTGGACGTTGTGTAGTCATGGGGGCTATGGTCACATCCAAATGTCCTTCATGAAGGACTAAAGCAGGCCTCAGCTTTGTGGAACTGAGATCTGTAAAAGGAAAGTGAACTAAAACTATGCTTCCCTTAGGCATTCTGGGAACTTGCATGCTACCTGAATCTGACTTTAAGATCCTCTACGGTATAAATATCAGGCTCATTTTCGAGAAGCGAGGCTAAAGCCCTCTCGGATAGTCTCATAAGGCCTCTGGTAATTGCTCTGTCTTCGCCAAGCTCCGACAGATCGCAAGGAAGTTGCGAGGTCTCCCCTGAACTCTCACACATAGATACTACTTGTGGATTCTTGATATTTAAAACATGGGTGGAAAATAGCCTGCTATCGAGAGTTGAGCGAGTTCCTGGACCTGAGCCGGTCAGAGCTACCCAGATCATCCTACCTGAGCATCAAATCCAGAAAGGCTTATCATTTCAGCCCTCTCAACACACCATCAAGGATGTGATGCAGATGGATCCATTAACGCTGGCCGTCATAGCCGCCCCGTTTGTGGCCAAAGGGGCGGAAGCCTTCTCCAGCTCGGCAGGCGATAAGCTGGGCGCAAAGGTCGGGGAGCTATGTCAGGCGGTGATAGACAAGTTCAGGGGCGACTCCGATGCAGAGGAAACTCTGGCCCTCGCCCAGAAGAGGCCGGACTCCAAAGGGCAGCAGAGTGCGCTCGAAGAGATTCTGGCGGAGAAGCTAAAGGACGACCAGGATTTCGCAGCAAAGGTGCAGAGGCTGGTGGACGATCTGCAGAAAGGAGGCGGCGGCAGGACGGCCTTCGACCAGCGGGGCCAGACTGTGCACGGCTCGCAGACCAATATTGCGGGAAATGTCAACAGGCCTGTTCTCTCTGGAAACTTCAGCGGCCCGGTGAACACGGACAAATCCAAGTAAAAGCGAACCATGCCAGATAATAAATCCCGTTTCGACCAGCGTGGCCAGAAGGTGATCGGCCAGCAGATCAATGTGGCAGGGGACGCTACTCTCCCGCCTCCTCCTCTGGTCCTCGTCCCTCACCTGCCCGCTCCACCAAGGGACTTCACCGGCAGGGACGAGGAGCTAAAAGACCTTCTGGCAGACTTTGACCGGGGAGCCACCATCACCGGCCTGCGGGGTATGGGCGGCATCGGCAAGACAGCACTGGCTTACGCAATGGCCGAGAAGCTTGCCGGGTGCTATCCTGACGGCCAGGTTCTGGTCGAGCTGCGGGGGACGAGCCCGGAACCGATGACTGCAGGGGAGGCCATGGCCAACGTGGTAAGGATCTATTATCCGGTGGCTAAGCTGCCAGATAGCGAAGCGGAGCTGGCCAGAATCTACCACTCTCTCCTTCACGACTTGCGGGTATTGCTGCTGCTGGACAATGCAGCAAGCCGGGAGCAGGTCGAGCCGCTGCTGCCTCCTTTAAGCTGCGCTGTGATCGTCACCTCTCGAAACAGGTTTTCCCTGCCGGGATTGAAGCCAACGGACCTGGATGTCCTGCCCCTGGAGGATGCCAAGAAGCTGCTCCTAGAAATAGCAGATCGCATAGGCGGCCAGGCAGATGAGCTGGCCAGGCTGTGCGGCTGCCTTCCCATTGCCCTGCGGAACGCGGCATCGGTCCTAGCTGAAAGAAAGGATCTGGGAGTGGCCGAGTATCTGGAAAGATTGCAGGAGGCCAGGAACCGGGTGGAGCTGGTTGAGGCATCTTTTGGCCTGAGCTACGATCTGCTCAGTCCGGAGCTGCGGAGGCTGTGGTCTATGCTATCCGTTTTTCCCGCCGGCTTTGACCGGGTGGGAGCGACGGCAGTATGGGCAATGGATCAAGATTCTGCAGCCGGTTCCTTGAGCGACCTGGTGAAGTGGAGCCTGGTGGAGTTCGATCCAGCCATCGAGCGCTACCGCCTGCATGACCTGGCAAGGGACTATGCCGCCTCCCGGCTGCAGGCCGATGAGAAGGCGGAGGCGGAAGAGCAGCATGCTGAGCACTACATAAATATGCTTTCTTCGTCCAAGGAGCTTTACAAGCAGGGAGGAGAGAACCTCCTGGCAGGTCTCGCGCTATTCGACCGGGAATGGTCCAACATTCAGGCAGGCCAGTCTTGGGCGGAGAGGAACCTGCAGGATAAAACTGCTGCAGTCTCGCTCTGCAGCTCCTACCCCGAAGCCGGTATCTACGTGCTGGATCTGCGCCTGCACCCAAAAGAGAGGATTTGCTGGCTGCAGACGGCATTGGCTGCGGCAAAAGGGGAAAAGGACCGGCGGCGCGAAAGAAACCATCTGGGCAACCTGGGCAATGCCTGCAAAGACCTGGGCGAGCCTCGCAAAGCCATCGAATACTATGAGCAGGCCCTGGCCATCTCCAAGGAGATAGGGGACCGAGGGGGCGAAGGAAACCACCTGGGCAACCTAGGAAATGCCTACAAAAACCTGGGCGAGCTTCGCAAAGCCATCGAATACTATGAGCAGGCCCTGGCCATCTCTAATAAGATAGGGGACCGGCGGACCGAAGGAAACCACCTGGGCAACCTGGGCACAGCCTACGCCGCATTGGGCGAGCCTCGCAAAGCCATCGAGTACTATGAGCAGGCCCTGGCCATCTCCAAGGAGATAGGGGACCGGCGGACCGAAGGGAATCACCTGGGTAACTTGGGCAATGCCTACGCCAACATTGGCGGACCTGGCAAAGCCATCGAGCACCACCATCAGGCCCTGAGCATCTCCAAGGAGATAGGGGACCGAAGGGGCGAAGGAAACCACCTGGGCAACCTAGGAAATGCCTACGTCGTCTTGGGGGAGCCTCGCAAAGCCATCGAGTACTATGAGCAGGCTCTAGCCATCGCCAGGGAGATCGGAGACAGAGGGAATGAAGGACACTGGATTGGCAACCTGGGCGCAGCCTACGCCGTCTTGGGGGAGCCTCGCAAAGCCATCGAGTACTATGAGCAGGCTCTAGCTATCGCCAGGGAGATCGGGGACAGAAGGAATGAAGGAATCAACTCCTGGAATCTGGGGCTTGAATATGAGAAGGCCGGAGACATCGAGCAGGCCTCCGATATTATGCAGCTCTGTGTCGACTTCGAGCGAGAGATTGGCCACCCGAATGCAGAAAGCGATGTCCGCTATCTGGAGAATCTCCGAGCCCGGCTGGGGGAAAAGTGAATGCAGCCACTCCAAAATTCTGCTATGTCCAGCTTGCGCTCCTGTAAACTGTTCTGCTGGCATTATTGAGCCGGGATTTCAGGCACCCGCTTATGCCTCGTTTATGTTCTCCGACGCATCTTCAAGTCCCTCTCCTTCGGAAAGGCAGCCAGGGAGGCCAGGACACTCGCCCACATATCTGCTTTCATCGGTAATATTAAATTTCATTTCGCCCGGAATTCGACCTACTTCCCTAGTATCTCCTTATGCGCCTCCCTGAATCCGGGATCCCTCATCTGGCAGGAGCACCTCCCCTTGAACCAGGGATAGCGGGTCATCTCCCTCCAGATCTCCTCCAGGCTCTTCTCTTTTATGTTCCCGAAGCCCAGAGGCATATAGGCGCAGGGCAGGGCCACTCCGTCCCCGTCCACATGAATCCATCTTCTCCCAGCAAAGCAGCCGAACATCTCCGGGCTCAACAGATACGGCAGTGCGGAGACCCTGGGCCCCTCCATTCTGTTCTTCTCCTTGTGGAAGCTCTCCAGCCTGGCCACATCCCCGGATGTGAGCACCTCATCCTCGTGGGTTGCCCAGCGGCCCACTGCCACGATCTCGTAGAGGGATAGCTCTTGCACCCCCAGCTCTGCAGCCAGACTGAATGCATCCTCCAGATAATCGATATTATGTGGGGAGGTCACCATGAACAGGTCCACCAAAAGACCCGCTTCCAGGGCATTGCGAACCCCGGATAAGGCGTCCTGAAAAGCACCTTTGCGCCCCCGGAAGCGGTCATGCTGCCCCTCGATGGGGCTGTCGATGCTAATCCGTACCGCATAGAGCCCCGCATCTTTCAATTGCTTCGCAAGCTCAGCTGTCAGGTGGTAGCCGCTGGTGAAGCTGGTGGCAATTGCCCGCTGGTCGACCGAAGAGACTAGGTCGGGCAGATCCTTGCGGAGCATGGGCTCTCCACCGTCGAAGGTCACCAGGTACGAGCCCATATCCAGGGCTTGGGAGATCGCCCCCTTGATCACGTTGCTTGAGAGTATCTCCCCCTGACGGGAGGGGGCGGAACAGTGCAGGCAATCGTTGGGGCAGGCCTTCACTACCGCAATGGAGAACTGATCGGGCACCGGACGGCGGATCATCGCCCCCACCTGAGCATTCAGCATGCGGTCGAAGGCAACGCTTGGGGCGGGAGGAATCCAGGTGGAAAAGATGAACCTGTCCGGGCCGGAGCTGATGGATTTTTCCGTTGCAAAGACCTTGTTGATCTGGTCGATTATCGGCTTTGCCAGAAGGGCAGCCGGGCCGCGGGCAGAAAGATGAATTCCTTTAGACTCCGCCGAGGCCTCGATCTTCAGCAGAGGCTTTTTTGCGATCTGCATCTTTGCAGTCCCCGGCAGGTCATCTCATCCACAATCTCCAGGAGCTGGAGCTTTTTCTCTTCATCCCCATTCAAGGCCTGGAGGGCACCTTTGGCCTGGTTGCAGTGATCATCGGTGACTTTTATGCACATCTGCACCACGTTGGCGGTATCAGATCCAATGTCCGAATCAGCATCAAAACCAGCATCAGAATCGGTATCATGAGAAGCTGAACGAGAGCTTCGGCTGGCATAGATCTTGGGAAGGGTGACCGAGGTCTTCTGGGAGGACTTCCCCTGATCTAGGCCCAGGAACTCCTCCAGGTCATCGAGGACCTGATAGCCCAGGCCCAGATGCAGCCCATAGCTCTCCAGCCTGGCCACATCCTCTTCCCCTGCCCCGCTGATCAGCCCACCGATCTTGGCTGAGGCGGAGAAGAGGGATGCCGTCTTTCTGGTGATACACTGATAGTAATCCTCAGGCGAGCCTGCGCAGGAGAGGTCCATCAGTTCTCCCTCGGACATGTCCATGCAGGCGCGAGAGAACGCCTTTATCACCGGCTGGCTATAGCCGGATATCAGGTCGATCGACCTGGAGATGAGCCAGTCGCCAGCCAGGAGTGAGGCCTCAGGACCAAAACGCTCCAGAGCACTGGGCGAGCCCCTTCTCTCTATGCCGTGATCTAAAATATCGTCATGCACCAGGGATGCGGCATGAACCAGCTCAATGGCCAGAGCAGCGCTTATGGACTGGGCAGGAGGGGTGCCGAGAGCCTCTGCAGAGAGAATAAGAATGAGTGGCCTGACCCTCTTTCCCGGCGCGGAAAGCACATAGCTCAGTATCTCCCCCAGAGGGGAATCGGGCAGGTCCCTCACCAGTGCGGCAAGCTCTTTATTGATGAGATGGTACTCATCCCGGGCGGAGAACATCGATCCAAGTAGTATCGGCCAGGCTATTTAGCTTTTGCTGAGGAAGACATTGAGGCGATGGATCGAATATCAATAACTATTAATAGTAATCAATCACCTTGATATTTAAGAAAATTTTGGGAGGAGGAGTAGATGCACAAAAAAATGATATTGCTTTTGCTCATCACCTGTACTGCATTTGCAGCAAATTCAATGGCCCAAGAGCCAGCAGAACTCAATAAGAATATTCTGATGAAGGAAATTTCCGCTCCAGACTCTTTAGCTGCCTCAGCCACACCAGCCAAAGTCCCTTCAGCGATTGCAGTGGTTGATACTGCTCAAGCATCAGCAGTCGCTCCCCTTGCGGGAGCAGATCTCAGACCTGCATTATGGGTGGATTGTTATACTGGAGATTTTGAAGATGTCTTGGCGAGAAGAGGTTTCCTCTTTGTAAGGAATATATATGTTTATGTATATAATAGCGGAACTAGAGCAAGCAGTGCTGCAGTAGGGAAAATTGAATTCTTCGATGTATTGACAGATAGAAATGTAGTATCTGAGTTCAATGTGGATCCAACTGAATCCAAGAAATGGGGAAATATTCGTCCAAGAAATAGTGTAGCAGGACCTTTCATCATCAAGAAGGATACAGGAATTACTGCCAGCGTCACTTTCCGCCCCACCTCTACCAGCCCATCAAAGACCAGGACGATCATAGAAAAAGAATGCAGCATTCTTATTTGATCTTCCATTAAATATTCATTTTTTTTTAAAACATAAATCAAAGTAGTCTGTTAGACTCTATTTTTGCGCACCTTCCCGCAACCACCCGGTATCCCTCCTGATCCAGATGCTTTATGGCCTCCGGGCTCTCTGTTCCCGGCTGCATCCAGAATACCCCAAAGCCCTTCTTCTTCGCCTCCTCGGCCAGTGCGGGGACGGCAGAGGGCCGACGGAAGACATCGACGATATCGATATCTTCCGGGACGTCCTGGATGGAGGCTAAGACCTTCTCGCCCAGGATGGTCTGGCCGGCGCAGTTGGGGTTCACCAGATAGAGCTTGAAGCCGTGCCTTTTCAGGACCTCGGATACGAAGTAGCTGGGCTTGTATGGGTCAGGAGAGATGCCGACTACACAGATGGTGCGGCAGCTGGTGAGGGCATCTTTCAGGTCTTTGTCATCTCTGAGTATGGCCATGAGATCTGATATGGCCGGGATAGGATAAATAGGGTTGCCACTATCTCTCTTGGCTCTTCGCTGTATCGAGTGGGTAGCGGGATAATTAACCCTGGTGGTTTACGGAATACGGAATAAAACCGCAGAGGCGCAGAGCGCACGGAGTACGAACGAACGGAGACGACTATTTGCTCATAAATATGCTATTTTTTTCAAGTGCTGGTAATAAGGTAAATTTCCACGTCTCTGCGAACTCTGCGTCTCTGCGGTTAATATTCGTAGCTGAATATTCAGATACATGGTAGTTACGGAATAAAACCTCAGAGTCACAGAGCGCACAGAGGATCATGAAAAATTTCGAATTCCTGTGACTAGCGCACGAACCCACACCAAATAGCGAGGAGCCTCTATCTTCTTTGTGCCTATTTGTCTCTCTAGTAAAATCGGGATGCTTGGGCCTCACCACAAAGGCGCAAAGGCACAAAGAAAAACTTTCTGCAGTACATCGCCCATACAATGAGGCATTGCGTGGAGGCGGGAACACCGCCGCGCGAAACACCACCGTCCAAAGATCGATTGATAGTTACCCTCAACTCTTCTTGCAGAGCACCTTGTCCAGGAATATCAGGTTCTCCGGGGACTCGGTCAGTCGGACCCGATCTCCTTTCACATCAACTACCGCGTCCAGCCGGGTGAAGTGGACCTGAGACACCCTGACCAGGGGCTCGCATCGGGCCTGCAGGTGAGCCCGGAATCCGTCCATCATCCCTCCGTCTCCCATGTAGTCAACCAGGCGGCGGAAGAGCTTGGGGAGGATCACCACATTCTCGGTAAGGGGCTC
>NZ_DAKC01000084.1:9990-10299 GCF_002496465.1 Methanosaeta sp. UBA356
GATGACCTCGGAGCCGTCTCTATGTTCGATTCCGCCGGCAAAGACGAAGGCCACAGGCCGCCGGTTTGCCTCGGTGCTTCTGGCCAGGATATAGCCCTCGGTCTCGTCTTGGGCCTTGATTACCCTGCTCTGGCTCTCATCCCACACCACCTCATCGATTCCCAGATATGATAGCAGATATCGGCAGGCCGCTCTCGCCAGCTTCATGGGCTGGTGGTATCCCTGATAGTGAGTCTCTAGGGCGTCCACCCCCTCTACGCGCAGCTGGGCATGGCCGCGAGCATTCAATTCCGCCGCCGGGCCGGAGAG
>NZ_DAKC01000136.1:0-1533 GCF_002496465.1 Methanosaeta sp. UBA356
GCAATGGTGGATATCATGAAGGCAGAGTCCGCCCAGGAGCTGGGACTGGAAGTTCTGGCAGAGAAGCATCCACTGAAGACGACTCTCTAGGTCGCCTTCTCCTTTTCTTTTTTTTTGAGGGGATTTATGCCCCGGGTTGTGGTAAAAGCCATATTTGGCAATATCCGATTCAAGTGCCAGAGGTGCGGCTCATGCTGCCACCATAAAAGGCCTCTGGAGTTTGATGATCTCATCCCTGCAGAGCAGATAGAGGATTTTTGGAGAAGCTCCAACCTGATTTATCTCACTGAGAAGGATGTCCATGCCATCAGCAATAGGACTGGCATGAGGCCCCCGGACTTCGTGGATACCCTTTACGATTACAGTGAATGCTATGTGAAAATCGAGGACGAGGGCAGAAGGGTGATCCTCGACCTGCCGGTATTGAAAAGCAAAGAGGATACCACCTGCGTCTTCTACCAGGAGGGCTGCAGCATCTATTCCGTGCGGCCGATTGCCTGCCGGCTCTTTCCCTTTCGGGTGGAGGAGGAGACGCTGGACAATGGTGATATCCTTCTCAACATCAGCTACAATCCCACCTGTCCCGGGATTGGAAAGGGGAAGATGGTGGACAGAAAGAAGCTGGAGGGACTGGTGGCAGAGCAGTTCCTGCTGAGAACCGAGGATATCTCGCCTCATATCCAGAAGCTTAATTCCTCCGGAGAGATCGCCTCCGGGGCACGGATTTACAGAACTCTGCCCGGCAGAGGGAGAAAGAGATCCTCTTCGATTTGACCTATTATCGCCCCATTCTGCTCAGTTGAGAATTGGAGCTTGAGGGTGGCAGCATAGAAGGACGAAGAAGATCGTTCGGCCTTGGGTTCGGATTGGAGAATACAGCCAATCCGATCCCAGGCCGGGAGGTCAGATCTGGATGGATGGACTCATCTATGCCAGATGACCGGATAGTGCGGCAATCAAGAATATGATTGCGGATATGATGATGGCGTAAAATCCGCCGTCCTCTGATGTTAAAGATCCCTTGACCTGTACGTCCTTTCCCACATTGGGTGGTTCATTCTGCGTAAAGCCCGTCATATTCATCTCCTGTGCTCTGGACCAATCTTCTCCCGGGCCAGTTCACAATTACGAGGCATGCATTCCGGTTATTTAAAGTTTTTCAGATAACAGACAATTTTCCAATTTATGAATTAATCTATCGATCTGAATTTTTCATTGATGCCACCAAATAGTAAATATCCATTTAACAAAAAGGTTAAATTGCTTTTTACCATTTTTACCATTTTTTACTTTTCACCCAAAGTCCGTTTGAGCCCCAAATCCATGCTGCACTGGGCGGAAGATCATCTGGCTGCCCAACATCTAGCAGCAAAAAGTTTATCATGGTCTGCACCTTAACTTGAATGGGATAATAATCAATTTCCGGAGGTGAGAAAAGATGGATATGATGTCTCAGATATACGCCATTATTCTATTTGGTGTGCTTGTCGTCGCCCTACCTACGCTCCTGAACAAGTGGTCTGATAGCAGGTC
>NZ_DAKC01000136.1:1798-5638 GCF_002496465.1 Methanosaeta sp. UBA356
CTCATCTTGCACTTCTTGCCGTAATGAGGGCATCTGGTGTTGGTGCAGACATCACGCGATGCCTCGGTGAGATTGAGCAGAAGGATATCAAGGCGGTCGATCAACTCTGACCCCAATCCAGCAGCTTCTGCTCTGGCCATGGCAACCTCGACCTCCTCTTTTAGAACTTTAGCCTTCTCGCCCTTGATGTATGAAGCACGCTCCTCTAGATCCCGTATCTCTTTCTCGGTAATCGTCTCCATAAATTAGAGCTCTGTCCGCCGGACGGATCAACCTTCCTTTCCTGCCCTGACCCTCTCATCGACGGCAATCCCCAGGATATTCTCCTTTCCGGCGAATACATCCTCTGCTATCCTGGCGCAGCCCTGAGCAGCCGCCGATCTCTCCAGGGGGACGACCCTTCTATCCAGAAGGGCGGATACCCGGGGCTCGATCTCTCTTGCCGGGCTTCCGGCCAGGAAGAGCTGGGGACACTCAAGACCCCGGTCGCGGCAGAGGACCAGAAGGGCAGCCATCTCCATGGCAGCGAAGAGGGCGAGGGTCTCCATGGCCAGATGGCGCTCCTCCGGGGAGCATTGATCAAGCCCCATCCTTTTCATCTTGGAGAGGATCCCCCCCCAGTTGAAGGCCTGGTTTGCGGTCAGCTTTCCGGAGTCGACATCTCTTATTGCTTGAACGTCCAGGGGACCCTGCAGGAGGCCGGGTGCGAAGATAGGTGCATCTATGGCTGCCACGATCTCGCCCCTCAGCACGGCGAAGCTGACGGTATTGGAGCTGGCGTCGCATACGATGAAGCTGGAGCTACCCTGCCGGAAAACTCCATAGGCGAGGCCCACTTTCTCCGGGCTCATGCCGTGGCTGAAGACCTTCATCCTGGGATCGACATTGCTTGCGCGATGAATTCCGGGCAGGAGTATGGCCGGCCAGCCTGAGGCCCTGATGGCCTCGAAGACCTGGGTACCCCCTCCCTGATGCAAGCCCGCACCATCCTGACTTATCAGCCCACGGTTAGCTGCGTCCTCGAGCCGGACGATCCTGGTCAGGCCGTCGCCCATGGAGTAGGAGAGGGCAACCAGGTCCACCCTTTCCGGCCCCAGGTTCTCTTCAATCCGGGATAATATCTGCTCGTAAGAAAGATCAGCGGCCGAGCTGCGCGAGAGCTCATAGATTGAGCCCTTTTCACTGGCAAACCTGATAGCTGTGGTGCCGTGGTCTACGCCTAAGAACATCCGATCAAATCCAGCAAGCCTTTCGCCATTGCCAGACTCTCATTTTTTGACCTCATAAGGGTTTTCATGCGCACGCAGTCCCCAGTGTAGTCGCTCTTTCCGTCGACCACAAAGATGTCTACCTTGCCTAAAAGTGCTGCCACTCCTTCATCGCTGGCCGGAACTCCCCGGGCTTCCATGAGCTTTGCTGCCGGGCCGCTAACGGGCTTATTTCCTACAAACGGGCTTATGGCCACTACCTTCTTTTTCTTCAGGCGATCTCGCACCCCAGCAAGGGCGAGGATTGGACCGATGCTGGTGACCGGATTGCTTGGACCGATGATGACGGTCTCCTCCCTCTCCAAGAGATCCAGGAATCCCTGGCAGGGGAGGGCCTCCTCCAATCCGGTGAATGTCACGGATTCGACCCTCGGCCTTCCCTTGAGGCTCGCCCAAAAGTCCTGAAAGTGCATCATCCCCTCCGGAGTGCCGATAACCGTGGATACGATGTCATCGGTCATGGGGACCACCCTCTGCATGACCCCGAGGGCATTGGCTATGGCTTCTGTGGTCAGGCTGAGCTTGACTCCCCGGCGGAGGAGATTGGAGCGAAATATGTGCACTGCCCGGTCCTTGTCCCCAATGGTCAGCTTCTCGTCCACTCCCATCATGAGGAGGAAGTCGTGGGTTAATGTCCGGTCCCCCTTAATGCCCCACCATCGCTTCTCATCGATCATATCCGCCAGGGTATAGAGGACGGAATCAATATCTGGCGATATATAGTTTCCAGAAATCCAGAGGTCTTCGGAGGTGTTCACCGCAACAGAGAGCTCTTGGGGCAGAACGAGCTCCTTTAAGCCTCTCAGGAGCTTAGGGGTTCCTGTGCCTCCGCTTAGGACCAGCATATCAGACTTCCAAAAGCATGATGCCTGTCTGGAGGCGGGCCATGTCCTCATCCGTCAGGGGCGATACTTTCACCTTTTCTGAGGCTATGGCGCTATTCCCCAGTGGATCCTCGATGACTAGGGTTATGGGAAACTCTCCTTTGCGAGCTAGGGCGATGCTCTCCAGGATCTCTTCTCCTCTCCGAGCGCCATCCTGGTTATCTGCCGCCCGGGCCTGGGAGGTGGCAAAACAGACTATCTCTTCGATTCGGTCCAGCACCCCTTCCACGTTGGAGACATATGAGTCGGAGGCATACCCCGGCTCTACGTCCACCCCAAGCTCTGGCACTCGAATCGTTCCGCTTGATGAGCGGATGACCCTGGCGTTCAGATCTTCTATTGTCTCCACCACCAGGGTATTTCTCACCGGCTCCTTCTGGGTCAAAAGAATGGTATCGCTATGCCGAAAGCCGCATTCGCAGACCCCGGCGATAAGCATGGCCTCGCCGAAATATGGTATATCTTGCGTCTCCCAAGAGAACTGCATCTGGGCAGAGCATACAGGGCAGTTGGCATTGGTCGTGAGATTCAATCCTTTCCTCCGACCACTTTTTCTCGGTCAATCTTTATGCCCTTTGGAACCAGAACTATCAGGTCGTCGCCGATGCCAGCAATATCTCCGGATACATCCTCGACTGCCTTCTTCAGCTCACCGATCGCTCTGTCCAGGGCGGCTTTATCCCTCTTCAGGCCGGCGATGTCCGCAAGGACTATATTGCCGTTGTAGATCTCCTGCTTAACCTCAGGCAGAACCTCAATCCGTCCCATCTCCGCCACCCGCAGGATGATCTCATTCGAGCCCCTGGGCTCTTCGAACTGGCTTAAATCCACCTCTATGTAATCCTGCTCGCTGGACTTTCCAATGAGCTTGAGCTTTTCCAGAAATCCTGCCATTTAAGAATCCCTCAAAGGAAAATGTGTATTATTATATTTATATTTAACGCAGCTACATATCATCCAGCTTCAATCCCACGATGCCCATGGCCACGATGAAGAGCAGGATTATTATGGCAAAGCTTGATCCTCTCTCCTCTGTGGGGAGGGTCATCTGCGCCCCCAAAATGAGGATGATCATCAAGAGCACCAGACCTGTGCTCAGCCCTATCTCAAGATATTTCTTATTCACAAAACTCACCACCATTCCCTGGAAGATATACTTTTTCGCCGCAGACCGTCCTCGCTGGCCAGGGCAGCAGTCAGCCTTCGGGTCTTTGAGCCATGCCACCCTCTCCTTATGAACCTTGGGTATACGGGCAGCCTTTCCTTCAGCTCATAGGCGAAAAGGCTCCTTTTCAGCTCCTCTTCCCTCGGCCAGGAGCTATTTGGATTTATCTCATCTCGGGTTATGGGACTGATCCCCCCCAGATCGTCCGCTCCTGCCTCTATCAGGGGCAGAGGGTCAGCCAGGTTGGGCGGGACCTGGACCGCTACCTCTCGAGGGAGTAGCTCGCGGGCAAGTCTTACCGTCCGGACCAGATCCTCCCGCTCGGGCCGGGGATGGGTTGACATGGCAGTTCCCGGCTTGGGGTCGAAGGGCTGCACAATGACCTCTTGAATATGGCCATGCTCATCATGAAGTCGGGATATGGCCTGAATGGATTGGATTCTGTCCTGCCAGCTCTCTCCTATGCCCACTAAAATGCCGGTGGTAAAGGGGATATGCAGCCTGCCCGCCCTGGCAATATGCT
>NZ_DAKC01000136.1:5890-9217 GCF_002496465.1 Methanosaeta sp. UBA356
TGGCACAGCTCTCCAGCATCAGCCCCATGGAGGCATTATAGGGCTGCAAGGTGGCCAGGTCCTCTTCTGAGAGGAGCCCGGCGTTGGTATGAGGCAGAAGATCATGCTCTATCGCCAGCTCGCAAAGCTCTACCAGGTAGCCCAAAAGGTCCTCTCTGCCCTCTCCTGCCAGCATCAGATGAAAGCCTTCCACCTCCTCCGGCCTCTCTCCCAGGGTGAATAGGGCCTCGGAGCAGCCATGATCTCGCCCCTCTTCCAAAAGTTGCTGGGCAGCAGACCGGCTGATCAGATGGGCCTCATCCAGGTTTCTTCGAAAAGAGCAGTATTGGCAGCGGTTGCGGCAGAGGTTGGTGACGGGCAAAAAAATATTTTTGCTGTAAGTTATCAGCTTCATCTATCGGCGAAACTCCACCAGCTTCAAGATATTCCCCCGGGGGCAGTCCTCCGGCGCCTCACCCACCACCTCTACAATGGTGCACTTTTCTCCATCCTTCAGCCCGATGGGATGGCATATATCGTACATGCTGCAATTATAGTCATCGCATTTCATGGCCTCAAATACGATCTTGGATCCGGGGAATGCCTTTCTGGCATCGAAGGCCGCAATTATTGGGCTTTCTGCTACCTCCACTGCCCTGACTCCTGCCTCATGAATGGGGCACTCATGCACCAGCTCTCCGCGCGTTCCCAGCACCCGGTAGCGCCTCCTCGGCTCCAGATTGATACAGGTATTCCTCAGCTTGCAGGATTCGCATTCGGGAGTGGGGCCCATGAAGGTGAACTCCATGCCAATGCTGGCAAGCTTTGTTCCAATCAATGTGATTTGGGTAGATGCTTCGGACATATTTCATTCTCCTTTTATTAATCATTATTATCCAATTATTATATATTTCATTGAGGTCGGTTTACCATACTAAATCACTCCCGTTGCCTCGGCCGCTCTGGCGGCTGCATCCCGGTTCAGTCCTGAGTCCAGGATGGTATAGCGCTCCGGCCTGATCCTATGGGCATTGACCAGGGCCTCTACCACGGTTTCTGCATCCAGCCCGATCTGGTCGGCTGAGGTGGGAGCTCCCACCTGGGCCAGTGCCTCTCTTATCATCTTCCAGTCTTTGCCGTGCAAATACATCATCATTATGGTTCCCAGGCCGCAGAGCTCACCATGCAGGCCCCTTCTCGGTGCTATGCGGTTGATCGAATGGGCGAACTTATGCTCCGAGCCGCTTGCCGGCCGGGAGGATCCGGCAATGCTCATCGCCACCCCGCTGGAGATCAGAGCCTTTACCACGATCTTGGCCGATTCCTCCAGCCCTGGCCGGATATCAGAAGCACGCTCGACGATCATTTTAGCGGTCATGCCGGAGAGGGCGGAGGCATACTCGCTGAACTCCTCGCTTCTCAGTCGGTGAGCAAGCTGCCAGTCCAGGATGGCGGTGTAGTTGGAGATTATGTCTCCGCAGCCGGCGGCCAGAAGCCTGGCCGGAGCCCGAGCTATTATCCCGGTGTCAGCGACGATGGCGAGGGGTGATTGGGCGGGCAGGGACACCGCCTCTCCGTTAACCGTCAATGAGGCCTGGGAGGAGCAGATGCCATCGTGCGAAGCGGCGGTGGGCAGGGAGAGGAAGGGAATATTCGTTCTCATGGAGGCGATCTTGGCTATATCGATGGATCTGCCCCCACCAGCGCCGATGAGAAAGCCGGCCTCAATCTCCCTTGCCCTGGCCTCTGCGCGATCCACCTCCTCAAGCTTTGATGCCGTGCAGATGAGGGTTTGGGGCTCGAAACCTCCTGAGTTCAGCAGCTCTAATATGGTCTTTCCCACCACATCATCGGTATGAGGCCCGGTGACGATGAGTCCGGGCCCCTCCAGATGCAGATAAGAGCAGATCTGGGGCAGCTCCAATATCGCCTCGTTTCCCACGGCCACTATCCGCGGCAGCTCCATCCATCTCGATCCAGTCAACCGACTCACCCGCTTAGAAATGAGGTTAGAATTAGTGCTCTTTGGCGATATAAAACCATATCTCAGCAGCTGGCAATCTCAGTGCGCAGGTCGCAGAGGATGCGATCCCTTATCTGGTTGACCTCAGTGCTGGTCCTAGTCCTGGGCCTGGGGAGGGGGATCTGAATTATATCCTTTATCCTTCCCGGCCGGGCGGACATGATCACTATTGCATCCGCCAGATATATGGCCTCGTCAACGCTGTGAGTGACGAATAGTACCGTCTTCTTCTCCTCCTCCCAAATTCTGAGCAGCTCAGACTGCATGGTATTTCGGGTCTGAGCGTCCAGGGCTCCAAAAGGCTCATCCATGAGCAGGGCCTTGGGGTCGTTGACCAGAGCTCTGGCGATGGCCACCCTCTGCTTCATTCCCCCGGAAAGCTCATGAGGATAGCGCTTCTCAAATCCCTCCAGGCCGACCATCTTCAGATACTGTCTTCCCCTCTCCTCTCTCTTGGCCTTATCGATGCCCTTGAGCTCCAGGCCGAATACGGTGTTATCCAGGATTGTCCGCCAGGGAAAGAGGGAGTACTCCTGGAAGACCATGCCCCTCTCAGGCGAAGGGCCTACTATGGGCTCTCCATCTATTGTGGCGGCGCCAGAGGTGGGCGCCTCCAGGCCGGCCACTATGCGAAGCAGCGTTGTCTTTCCGCATCCCGACGGTCCTATGAAGCAGACGAATTGATTCTCTTCGATGGTCAGGTTGATGTCATGCAGAGCCTCCATCTCCTTGCCATCTGCGAAAAAGTGCTTGTATACCCCTTTGATCTGCAGCAGAGCCATTATCTGGGAACAGGCAGTAGGATGCTTTATCTCTTTCCATAGAGAAGACAGGTGAGCAAATCAAGGGGAAGGCAGCCTTCCATCCCAGAAGCGTGTAGGGGCAGGGCTGCATTTCTTCCTTTACTGAAATGGAGCTTCCTCATATGGCTATTTATCCTCAACCCGCGCGGGGCGAAAGTATTTGCTTAGATCTTCTCCGGCTTATCCAATAGGCTCAGCTTTTGCATGAGCTCTCCCGTTCTGGCATGGGGTTGGCGAGAAACGGTATCATTCGACTTTTCCAGCTCTCTGGCCTCATCAGCCAGACGGGCAGCAGCCCGCATGACCTCGTGCCCTGCTGCAGCGGTGAGGGCGATCGGCTTCAGCTCCTTTAAGCGGAAGCAGGCCGCGGCATCTATGCTGGCAACCGTCTGGGCCATATAAAGGGCGCCCATCGCTTTGGCCTGGGCATAGGGATTAGAGAAGTGCATTCTCTCGGCGCACTTCTCCGGGGTGGCAAGAATTGTGGGCAGCTTGGCCTGTCCGGAGATGATGCTGGCTATG
>NZ_DAKC01000010.1:0-929 GCF_002496465.1 Methanosaeta sp. UBA356
TGCACTCCCGATGTAATAAACAAAAAAATGAAAAAAATGCTCAGATCGTCAGATCAAATGGTAAACCTGTATGCTGCACCACTTAAGAATGTCCCTGTCTCCCAATAGCTCTCGCCATCCTTGCTGATCACTATGGTATGCCACATATTCCCAGGCACATTAAATCTGTAAATGCCATCGGAAAGATCCTTTCCGAATCCCTCTGTGCCTATATATTCTCCATCAAGGTATACATCATAGCCTAAAAGCCAGCTTGACCTGAGGGTCACAGCAGCTGTCCCGCTGAGCGGCACTGGAACATATGAATTCCGATCTGTCCAGGTGCCGGAGCCCTGGCCGTAGACATATACGTAGATATAGTTGCTCCATCCATTGCAGTAATACTGGAGGATATGCCAGCCAGGAACATCTCCATTGAACCATTTCTTATTCCATCCGGCAGAGGAATAGCCCAGATATTTTACACTCAGCTCTCCATTGGGGTACCACTCATAGATCCATAATGGGCCGGAAGAGGAAATCTGCAGCCACATAGGCTGCCAGCCAAATAACCTGCAAGCTCCTGTCGTCTGAGGAACATAGCTCAAATAGAGCTCATTTCTTGCTATCACTCCACCTGGGACTGCGGCGCTGATACTGGATGGATAAGTGGACTTTTCGCTTGATGTCGCTCTTCTCTGCTGGCCGGAAGAGAATCCAGTTGCAGAAGTGTCAGCCCTATCGATGCCTGCTTTAGCGAAGTCGGTCGGAGCAAAGTCAGTTGCGGCGATCAGTGAGTCTTCAGCCTCGGCAGAACGGGGCGCCTCTTTATAGTCCACTATAGATGATTCTGGAGGTATATCCAGCCCCAGGATGTCCGGGCTGCTGGGAGCAACAGGAACAGGAGCGCCAGAAGGAGCCGCGGTCTGGTAGATTGTGCTCTCCTTGGA
>NZ_DAKC01000010.1:1183-3618 GCF_002496465.1 Methanosaeta sp. UBA356
TCGACATAATACTGGCCTTCTGAGATATATGGTACCATCGCAGACGGACTGTCCGTATAAGCCTGGTCAAAGCCCTGCTGGCCATGGGCAGATATCGCCATGAATATGACAAAAATGCTCATCATTGCTAGAAAAATGGTTTTCTTCATCCACTTCACCTCAATTTAATATGATATTACACTCCCCTTTGATTCTTGATCTCCATCGACTATCCCGATGGATAATATTTCGATCGCTCTCATGATGTAAAAAAGTATGTTTTGTATGAACCTTATGAAGATCCTTTAAAGGTCCATCACCAGTTGTCAGGGAAACATGGCCACCAGCTCATAGACCCCGGAATCGCGCCTCTTGCTGACTGCAAAACCCATTTTTTTAAATAGATGGAATACGGGATCATTTCCTGCCAGGACCTCAGCGGTAAATCCGAGGAGCCCCTGCCTTTTCGCGAGGTATGTCAGATATGCCAAGAGCTCGCCTCCTATTCCATGGTTCTGGCAGTCATCCCTTACTACCAAAGCCACATCTGCGGTGAACATATCGCTGTTAATGCCATACTGGCCCAAGCCGCAGATGGACTCGATGCCATCCTCTTCTACAGTTGCCACCAGAACCATCTTCTGGAAGTAATCCACCGCAGCAAACTTCTGAAGCTCCTGGTGGGGAATATCTCTCCGGGCGGAGATGAACCTCTGGTACATGCTCTCGTCGGACAGGGAGTAGAAGAAGTCTTTGAGAAGGGGCTCATCGCTGATCTTCACCGGCCGCAACAGGATTCCGAGACCCGTCCTGGTGGTCTTCCATGCCTCCAGCTCTTCCGGATACTCTCCCTGCACTCCGGGAATGAAGGCCTGGTCCGGATAGATCAGATGCATCCTCTTAGCCTCCTCAATCAACCAGAGGCGGAATAAGGGATGAGCGATGGCGATTAGGGCCATGGCTCTCTCTCGGATGCTCTTTCCATGTAGATAGGCGATGCCGTATTCAGTTACCACATAATGAATATCTCCCCTAGTCAATGTGACCCCTGCCCCCTCCCCAAGGAATGGAACTATTCGGGAGACTCGTCCCCCTTTCTGGGAAGCCTCATCATCTGAGGAATCAGCGCTGGTGACTAGAGCGGTAGAGGGCAGAGCGAGGACGGTCTTTCCTCCTGGTGCAATAGCCGTGCCCCTCATGAAATCGGCCTGGCCGCCAATACCGCTATAGAAGCTATGGCCCAAAGACTCTGCTGTGGCCTGGCCGGTGAGATCGATCTCCAGGGCGCTGTTGATAGCTATCATCTTGCTATTCTGGGCGATGATCAGGGGGTTGTTGGTGTAGTCGATGGTCCTGAATTCTATGCTATCGTTATTTCGCAGAAAATCATATGTCGAGCGGTGGCCCATGCAGAAGGTGGCGATGGTCTTTCCAGGATTGATGCTTTTATTGCTGTTGTCCACCACCCCATCCCTTATGAGCCCGGCTATGCCATCGCTCAGTAGCTCAGAATGCACCCCTAGATGCTTTTTCTTCTTCAGGCTGGAGACGATGGCATTGGGAATGCTGCCGTATCCCACCTGGATGGTCGAGCCGTCTTCCACTATTCTAGCCACATATTTTCCTATTCTCTGGGCGATCTCACCTGGGACATCCTCTATGTACTCCAGAAGGGGCTCATCCCAGGGGATCAGATAGTCCACGTCGTCCATCCGGATCCAGCCATCGCCATTAATGGCGGGCATATGAGAGTTGGGCTGGGCGATGACTATTCCCGCCTTCTCCACCGCCGTGCGGACGATATCGACGCTCACTCCCAGGTTCAATCTGCCATCCTTGTCCGGCAGGGTGGTCTGGATGAGGGCCACATCCAGCGGTATTCTCTCCGATCGGATCAGCTGGGGAAGATTGGAGAGGAATATGGGGGTATAATCAGCTTCGCCCCGATTGACGGCGTTTCTAGTATGGTCGCCGATGAAAAAGGAGTTGAGCCGAAAGTTGCTCTGGAACTTCTCGTCCGTGTATGGTGCCACCCCAAGGGTGACTATGTTTATGAGCTCAGCGTCAAGAAAGGCTTTGGGTCGCTCTTTGACGAATTCAAGAAGCGATCTGACCAGATGCTGGGGCTCCCCGCAACCTGTTCCCACGAATATCCTGTTGCCGGGGCGAATTTCCTGGAAGATGAAGCGCTCCAGATCTCTGAACTTGCCCGGCCACTTTTCCTTGATATCATGCCAGAAGGCTTCCCTATCATATGATTCTGAATTGAGTGATTCCTGCATTTCGAGCTCCTTGGTATTGATTATTATATCTGGTGACTACTCCCCTGCCTAGAAGACCGGGGCTTCTACGGATTTGATGCCGACAGATTGTAGTCCCAATCTGAGTATGTTGATTGCAGCATTCCAGTCTCGATCCATTGAAAGACCGCATTGAGGGCAATTGTGGACTCGATC
>NZ_DAKC01000024.1:0-3167 GCF_002496465.1 Methanosaeta sp. UBA356
AATAAGAAGAGGAGCGCCATAGAAGATCATATCTCGCTCCGACTTTGATGCTTCCTCGGACTCCTCCAAGAAAGGCATGCTTTTCATCACCAGCTCCCTCGTCTTGCGAGAGAGGCTCTCTATGACCTCCCGGTCCTGGATGACTGTGAACCTCCAGGGCTGCTCATTCATCCCAGAGGGGGCCCAGACCGCGGCATCAAGCAATCCGTCTATGACCTCTTTGGGCACGGGCCGGTCCAGATAGCTCCTCACACTTCTTCTGCCTTTAATGCAAAGATCCAGCTCCATGGATGAATAGTTGCCTCTGATCGATATTAAAGGTATCACCTGTCGGGAAAAATAGAGCGTGTGGGCAGAAGACCTGAGCTAAATTCGCGTTTTCCTGGGCTGCTCATTCTTGATTCCGCTCTTCGTCTCGCCATAGACCGGAGAATATGCCTTATTCTTCCGGGGCTTGGATGGATCATGTTTGCCCGGGCCTTCGATTGGCATCCCCTTGGCACCTTTCTTCTTGCTCATAGAACGCTTCACCTCCTGCAATCCCATCTCTTCATTGAGCCGCTGCCTCAAATATGAATAAATGCTGTCCTGCAATGCAGTCTCACTCTGAACTCGATGCGGCCATCATTGCCCAATGAAAGGGATTCTGTCAGATAGCATTGACTTCACTCTCATCACATAAATACCAATACGAATCCAGCCGCAGTTCTGCCGCAGGAAAAGCGATGAAGCAATCAGGCAAAATCTTTTTCGATGATGCCCTTCATATCAATAGATCATTGCATACAACGGAGGATCAAAATGAGATCTATATTGGCAATATCTATGGCAATTCTCTTCGCTTCTGCCCTTATAGGCCCCTCTATGGCCCTGAGCGACTACCAGAAAGGGGTCTTAGACGGCCTGAGCGTAGGATGGAAGATGGCCCAGAAATATGACCAGGCACTCCAGGGCAGCCCTGCAGACTTCAATCAGGCCGTCCCTCAGTATAACGCCTGGATAGAAGAGATATTCGGAAAGAACGAATCCCTGATGCTCATGCCCATATCCACCGTCCCTACCAGGCAGACGGACTCCTACTTCAAGAGCCAGATCATCACCCCGGTGCATTCCATAGACGCCAGCTGGAACCAGACAGGAATCTCCCTTCTGCCGGAGCCGGACGCCTATGGGTTGATAAAGGGAGTTCCTGCTGATGCCTACTACTCCTTTGGCCCTGCCCTGGCGGATTTCTGAACGACAGCGGGATCACATTTATATTTACCCACTCCATTCGATACCTGGAAGTTGATGAGGCGCGAAGATGAAGTCGATGCTTTTAGTCCTATCCATGGCCTGTATCGCTGCCCTGGTCGCTGCCGGGCAGGCGGCCTGTTCTGCTGATTCATTCGCCCAGAACACGACTGAGCACTCCTGGGTATTCGTCAACGGCTATATGGAGGAGTCCCGCATCCTTCAGACCCAGCCTGGCTTTGCTGGACAGAAGGTGGTTCTCGGCTCGAGCGGCAGCGGAGTGGTCACCAGAACCCTCGACTCCGTCACTTATAGGGATTCGGAAATGGACGAGACCTCCCTGGTCACCTCAGTGGAATTCGACTACAAGCCCTACCATCCTCCCCTCAATCAAAGCGACCTGAGAAATGCTCTCTGCGCCAAGAACTATGAGGTGGGCTCGGTATTCTCTGAGACCTACCGGATAGAGAAAGACCTGATTAAGGACACCAAGACCTATCAGGATGACAAGATCTCCGTTTATGAGATCAGCTCAGAGATTCAGGGCTCGGCCAGGATCGGCCAGCGGGTGCAGAAGAACTCCCGCACTGTGCCAACTATGATGATGGGGGGAACCTACATGGGCTATGCCCAGATCAGATCGGAAACCGTGGTGGGAAATATGTCCATTCTCACTCTGCCCTGCCCCTGAATGAGCTGGAGGGTGGGACCCAGCCTGCTCTGCCCCTTGCCCCCCCTTTTCACTCCTTTATCTCGTCTCTTCCCAGATCTGCTCAGATCTTCTCCATGTCAAATGCCCAGCGGCTGACATTTGGCGCCACATTTCCGCACCTTCTGCATAGCAGCACCTCCAGGCCCAGATCTTCGTAGCTCTTTTTCAGCCCCTCGATCTGCGGGGCCTTCTTGAAGGTATAGAAATGGATGATTCCACCCCGCCTCAGCATCTCTGGCAGGGCATCCACTATCCGGTCCATTCCATAGGGGGCGGGCACAATCGCCCGGTCAAACCTCCTCTTCAGTAGGGCTGCCATAGAGAATGCATCCGCATTAATGACCGCAATTCTCTCCGCCACCCCATTCTCCCGGGCGTTCTCCGCCAGCCAGCCGCAGGCCTCCAGGCTCTTCTCCAGGGCCACCACCCTAGCTCCCCGGGCGGCAGGAGGAATGGCGAAGGGGCCCACCCCGGCAAACAAGACCAGCGCCTCTTCCCCTGCCTTTACCTGGACCGCCACCCTCATCCTCTCGTAACCCAGACGGCTGTTGAAAAAGACCCTCGCCACATCCAGATGATATCGAAAGCCGAACTCCCGATGAACGGTGACGGAATTTCCCTCGCCTGCCAGAAGCTCCAGGCGGGAGGTTCTCCTCTCCCCCTCCAGGGGGGTGATCTTATTGAAGACCGTACGAACATTCCTGCACTGATCCAAGAGGGCTGAAGCAATCTCATCCTTGTAGCCGTCCAGCTCAGGGTCAAGATAGAGGATAGCGATATCTCCGATCACATGGAAACGGCTGGAAAGACGCGCGAGCCTCTCCTCGGGCACAACTCCCACCAGCCACTCCTTCAAACGCATCTCATATCACCTCTCAAAAGCAACCCAGGGTGAACTGATCCTGCAGCCGGATCCTTTTGGGCTCATGAGGGATCTCTAAGAGGTCCATTAGCTGAAAGGCATTTGCTGCCGCCTTGGACCGGGCATGGTTATTGAAGTAGATCCGGACCATTTGCTCACCTATCTCCGCCTCTTTAACTCGTAGGATTGCGAAGGACGGAGCGGGAAGTCCCCATCCTTCAGGGTGGTCTCCCGGACTGCGTGTACGGGGGAGTTGCGACGCAGTCGCAACAGGATGAAAGCGGAGTCCTTTGCCATAATTACTTTCACGCCGCCCTCAACTGATATAAATATTAGGTAAGTTGTTGACGCAAAATAAAA
>NZ_DAKC01000052.1:0-2921 GCF_002496465.1 Methanosaeta sp. UBA356
CCCTGCGCCCCAGCACTGTAGAGCATTCCTGAGAACATTGTTTATCTATTCCAGTCAGGAGAACCAATCATGCTCGTAAGGCTGCTTCCGGCTATGGAACATCGGACCCGGTTGACGGGTAGGTTCAGGTCGTTCTTTCCCTTACGGAGGGAGCAGTCCACTGTGGGATTATCATTGAACAAACACGCAAAGGGCTAAGATTAAATGCTTCCAATCCAGGAGATAGTGATCATGCTGAAGAAAAAAATAGTCTACCGTCTGCTGCCGATGGCTATAGTATTGGCGCTTTTTTTCATTGTTATTGCCGAACCAGCAGCATCAGACCAGGAATCAGATGATGCAAAAGTCCTCCGTCAGTTTGGTGAGCAGATCGTGAAGAATAATCCCTCTCTCGCTTCAGCGAGCAATTTAGAGAAAGCTAAAGCGGGATTTGTCGAGTATCTGAAAAAGCTCAGCGCATCCAATGCAGGGGTCAGTAACGATGTATGGGGAAGGATAAGCGATAAATTATTTGCTGATGAGAGAACAGCCTTCACATGTTCGGTTCACACCTTCAATTTGCAGGATATTTTTGCGGGGATGGGTATCGATTCTCAGAGTATCGGTCAGATTGGAGGAGAAATGGATACGTATAATCCATTGAACGTTAACAGTGATCATGGTGCAGTCCTTATCCGCGATAATGATGGGAAGGAATATGTCTTCGATGCATGGGCTCATGCCACCATGCGTGACACCTTATCTCCCTTAGATGATCTGTATGGCGAGGGAGAAACAAGTCCCTTTAATGGAATGCCTAAGAATGAATGGACCGATCAGATGAAAGAAGAGGGATACACTACCTTCTTCGAGGATGGTTTTTTAGCCGATCCGATCCCGGCAATAGTTGAGGAATCAGATTCAAATGGCTGCACCGAGTTTAAAGTGCCACCCACGGCATGGGCAGGTGAGTCATGGTTCAATACAGGCATCAGCATACTCTCTGGGCAAAATATTTCCATTGTTGCCACTGGTACAGTACAGCCGAATAGTGGAAGCATATCCTGTGGACCGGATGGAACATATGAAGTCGACTATTGGCTGACTGATTACTCCTACCGTTCAGATTGGGGACATGAGTCGCTAATTGCAAGAATCGGCGCCGAAGGCTTGCCGATTTTCATTGGCAGCAATGCCACTTTCACTGCTCCCGAGGGGGGAGAGCTCTGGCTCGGCGTTAATGACAAAGATCCCGGGAATAATGCGGGTCAATATGTGGCCAAAGTGTGTTGGGGAGATGATCAATGAGATAGAATTCCAAAACTTTTTTTTACTTGTGGGATTGTGAAGGGCGGAGCGGGAAGTCCCCATCTTCATTATGATTATCGCTTTGGCATTCTCAACCATAGTAATGCTCTGAGCTTTGTGCCTGCCTGTCTTCACAATCACCTGCGGGCCATCTATCTTTCTGGCTTCGGCATAGATCTTCGAGGCATGAAGAGCATCGCCTATCTCATGACAGTCCAGCTCAAGATCACTTGCCGCCTCATCTGGACATGCTTCCCCTCTGCTCTTGTAGTAGCCCAAAATCTCTTTCTTAGCCATCTGAAAATCGACGTCCCTGCATTTGATGACCTTGATTTCAAACAGTCTGGGCCGATGGCGTCTCTGACAAGATCGGACTCGCCAAGGCACAACCCCGCCTCGATCAGCTCCCGGATCTGAGCTGCTTCAGCGGGGGCGATCTTAGCACCTATAGATGCCGATAAAGGTTGAAGCGTCCCTTTATTCGAAGCGCTCATATGTTTTACTATGGTAAACTATGGGTGTAGAGTCCCGAAATTATTTCGCCTATCATCTAAGCTTGGACGCATAGTCCAAGATATGAAATTGAACAAGACGAAGGTTCGTTATATCCTTCGTCAAAACCGCAAGGGGGTAGCCACAAAAGAGATTGCGCGGGACGTCAAGGTCTCACAAAGGAGAGTCCAACAGATCATTAAAGAATACAAGGAGACCGGGCAAGAACCTGTATTAGGCGAAAAAGTTGGTCGCCCCCGCAAACCCTTCACTGAGAAAGAGACAGAGGCCATCAGAGCAGCCCATGCTCGCTACCGCTTTGGAGCGCGCATGCTGGAGACTGTGATCCGGAAACAATTTAAGATCTGCATATCACATAATCGCATACACATGTACCTGAAGGCAGCAGGCCTGGCCCAGGAAGATCTAAAGAAACAGAAGCGCCGGAAGTGGGTTCGTTATGAACGAAAGCACAGCATGTCAGCGGGGCATATTGACTGGCATGAATGGGATGGGACTGATGTCAAGGTTTGCGTAATTCTGGATGATGCATCCAGGATGGTGCTGGCCGGAGGGGAGTTCACCGAGATCAATACAGAGAACAGCATGCTGATAATCGACCAATTAGTGGACAAATTCTGGTGGCTCTGTCCCTTGAGGGAGCTGATACTCGATCATGGCAGCGAGTTTGGAGCCCACAGAATCCATGACGACGGAAGCTGGAACAGCGAATTCAAAGATCACCTCAAAAAATATGGCATCAAGCCTATATTAGCCAGAGCGAAGCATCCTCAGACAAACGGAAAGCTGGAACGGTTTTTCGGAGAATACGTCAAGCACAGGCCTGCGTTTCATTCATTCGAAGAGTTTATCACTTGGTATAACGATAGACCTCATGGAAGCTTGAATTTCCAAAGCTTGGAGACTCCAGAAAGGGCTTTCAGGCGAAAAATGCCATTGGAAGCTTATTTCGCAATTGGCCATAGACTGTTTGGGTTGTGAAATTATATGAATAATTTAAACACTATAAAACTAGGTCGGACGCGAAATAATTTCAGGACTACACAATCAAGAAACTCGATTCTATCCATTAATATCTTCAGTGTAATATATCTAGGGCGGTATGTATCCGGAATTGAGTA
>NZ_DAKC01000124.1:0-14202 GCF_002496465.1 Methanosaeta sp. UBA356
ATGCTCCGGTTGGGATTTGAACCCAAGTCGAAGGAGTGAGAGTCCTACATGATTGGCCGAGCTACACTACCGGAGCGCGGATGGGGGGTGGTTGTTACTATCATTTAAGGCTTTTGGCCCTGTAGAAAGCAGTCGCAACACTCCTTCAGTGCGCACTCCTCATGCTTCGGCCCACGGGCTCGACAGATCTGCCTCCCGTGGCGGATCAGGTTCAGGTGAAAGGAGTGGTAGCACTCCTGGGGCACAATCCTCTCCAGGGCTTTTTGCGCCTTCTCCGGCGATAGGTTTTCAGTAACCAGGCCCAGCCGCCGCGAGACCCGGAATACGTGGGTGTCCACGGGCATGAACGGCATGCCAAAGGCAAAGAGCAGGACGATCGACGCCGTCTTCGGCCCAACGCCGGGCAAGTCCAGGAGGTAGCTCATGGCCTCGTCCTTATCCATCCCCTCCAGAAAGCCGATATCCATCGCCCCCCGGTCCCTCTTTATACTGAGGAGGACCTCCTGTATCCGCAGGGCCTTGATATTCGCCAGACCCCCCTCCCGGATGCAGTCCGCTACCTCTTCCGTTGGGGCCAAAAGGAGCGACTCATAATTCCCGTAGTCCCTCTTCAGATTGGCGAACGCCCGCAGGCTGTTGATATCGCTGGTATTCTGTGAGAGTATGGTCATCACCAAAAGGTCCAGAGGATCGATATGATCCTGCAGGGGAACGCCATACTCCTCCTCCAGAATACGAATGCAAGCTAGAACCTTATCGCCGACCTTCTGCTTTGCCATCCCTGCGGAGACTGGCTCCTTTTGCCTTAAAGCTTATTGCGAACAACCAGTCAGCAAAAATTTATCAACCTGTGAATTAAATAGAGAGCAAATGGATTTTGTGGACATCTACCCCTTTCTAGTGGCCATGCTAATTGGAGCTCTCATCGGCACTGAGCGCCAGCGCCGTCTGGCGGAGGAGAAGGTCCGGGGCGTAGCAGGCCTGAGGACCTTCATCCTGATCTCCCTGTTAGGCGCCCTGTCCGCCACCCTGGCCGCCCAGTATGGATCCCTCTTTGCCGTCGGCGCTCTCTCCTCATTTATCATTCTGGTGGCGGTGGGCTACGCCTCCGCCGTCAGCTCCCTGGGAAGGATAGATCTCACAGCCGCCGTGGCCGCAGTGGTTGCATTCGTCCTGGGAATGCTCAGCAGCAATCCTGATAAGATCGCCCTGGCCGTCTCCCTGGCAATCATCACCACCTGGATCCTGGCCACCCGGACGGTCACACACCGCTACGTCGAGGCCTTGAACGAGGCGGACCTGCTCGACACCCTCAAGATGGGAATAATCGCCCTGGTGATCTATCCCATACTGCCCCTGGAGGCCGTCGACCCCTGGAGGGTGATCAACCTCCGCCAGATCTGGCTCTTCGTGATCCTGGTCAGCCTGATAGGCTACACCGGCTACATCCTCATCCGCATCCTGGGGGCGGAGAGAGGCCTTACACTGACCGGCATCCTGGGAGGCCTGGCCTCGAGCATCGCCGTCACCTCCTCCCTGGCGGAGGAGTCGAAGATCAATCCCCAGCTACTATCCTCCGCCGTCTTCGCCACGGCCATCGCCAGCAGCACTGTCTTTCCCCGAGTCTTTTTCATCGCCGCAATAGTAAACAAGGAAGTTTTGCCAGACCTTTTCATACCCCTCCTGACCATGACCGCTGTAGGCGTTGCCCTTGCCTACATATCTCACCGCAAAAGCCCGCCCCAGGGGGGCGAGGTGAAGGTCTCCGATCCCTTCCGCATCCTCCCCGCCCTCAAGCTGGGCTCGCTCTTCGCCCTGGTCCTGATCATCTCCCGCCTTGCCGGCCTGTACTTTGGGGATACGGGAATCTATGCAGCCAGCATACTCTCAGGTCTCGTGGATGTCGATGCCATCACCCTGAGCATGGCCACCTTAGCCCGGTCGACCCTTACTCCCAGCATGGCTGCCACCTCCATCACCCTGGCGGTGATCGCCAACACCCTGGTGAAACTGGGAATGGCTTATCTCCTGGGGAGCAGAGAATTCGGCAACCGGACAGCGGCAATCCTTCTGCCCATGGCCCTGGCTGGAATCCTCTCAATGCTCCTGATCTAAAGAGATCTTGATATAATATAGGAAAAAGAAAAGATGGGCCCGACGCGGTTCGAACGCGTGATCCCCGCCGTGTAAGGGCGATGTCATAACCAGCTAGACCACGGGCCCTGCCCCTTTACTATCTGCTCGTCATATTAGATCTTATCGCTTAGCCCGGGCGAACAAGCCCGGCCGGCTGCCGGGCTGCTCGCGACCTTTTGGGCTATTCTGAGGTTTCTCAACCGCCTTATTCAGGACCTGGTTTTTCGCTCCTCCTCTCCGCGGATGAACATTCCCGTCCGGGTCTCATCCAGCAGCTTTTTCGAGGGCTTGGCCGTGGCCAGGCTGACCACGATCATCGCTGCCACTGAGATGACAAATCCGTACATGCTGGGGTGCATGGGCATGGGGGCGATGAACTTGGCATAATAGCTGAAGGCGAACGTCCCCACCAGTCCCAGGATCATCGAGGCCAGAGCCCCCTCCCGAGTGGCCCGCCGCCAGTACAGCCCGGCGAACAGCGGTGTTACAAAGCAGGCCAGCATCACTCCGATGGCCATCCAGATCAGCCAGGCCAATAGCTCCGGGGGATTGGACCAGGCCAGGTACAGAGTGATAACCGTAGAGGCGACTATCGCCGCCCGGCTGAGCAGGGTGATCGACTTCTCCGAGGCCTCCTTGTTGATGAACTGCCGGTATATGTCCCAGCTGACATAGCTTCCTATGGTCAGCATCAAGCGGTCGGTTGTGGACATCACAGCGGATAGGACTATCACCGCCACCAGAGGGGCGAATATCCCCGGAAAGACATACTCCGAGGCCACAATGAAAGAGTAGTCTGCAGGATTGGAGACCCCGGTAGGCATGGCAATCATCCCCTCCTCGGCCATCGATCGGGCAGCAAACCCGGTGATCTTGCAAATGTACATGATCACCGCATAGATGACGAAAGCGGCAAGGGGGGCCCACTTGAAGTACCGGTCCTCTCTTGCGGCCAGCACATTGTTTACCACATGAGGAGCTGCTGCCAGGCCGAAGGTGAGCAGGAAGAAGAAGGAGACCAGGTACATGGGGGTCATGAAGGCATAGCCGGCATAGGGCGGGTGGACCTGGGGATACCACAGGTGGGTCATATTGACATCCATCTCCGCTAAGACGGTATTAACATGGGTCAATCCGCCGGCAGCATCGATCACCGCCGGACCGACGAGCAGCACCCCCAAGAGAATCATCATCCCCTGGATCAATGAGGCCATGCCGATGGCATACAGCCCTCCCAGGATGGTGTAGCCCATGACGATGACCGCACCGATCACCAGAGCCCACTGATAGGGTATCTTGAAAAGCCATGACAAGACCATGCTGATGGAGATGTACTGGCCCACCAGATAGATGATGGAGATGAAAACCCCGATTATGGCGGATGTTCCTCTGATCCCCCGGGGGCTGTAGAAGCGGTGGGCAAAATAATCCTGCATGGTCACATAACCGGTCTTGGCGGCGACCGCGTGAAGCTTCGAGCCGAAGAACAGTATGCACACCGCAGCGCAGAGGGGGACGAATATCTGCTCCCAGATGCTCGGCCAGCCGGTGGCATATCCCAGACCCGCCACCCCCAGGATGGTCATGCCGCTGCAGATGCTGGATACCACGAGAAGAGTGAAGGTCCAGAATCCCAGGTTCCTTCCCGCCACCAAGAAGTCCTCGGAGTTTTTAATCTTCTTGGAAGCGAAAGCTCCAATGGCGATGAGCCCTATGAAATAGACAGCAACAACAACCAACGTGGTAATATCCATATCCATCACCACCTCAAAGCCCATATCAGGAGCAGAATCGAGATGAATACTGGTACAATGATGATTCCTATGAACGTCTCTGTCGGTAGTCCTAAGATCAGATTAATCCCTCCATAGTGTTACGTGTGAGCATGGTTCAGATTGAGGATCTAATAAAGCTAACCGTTCTGAACTGAGGGTGTTCAACTTCATAGCAGCGCGGAGTCCCCATCGTTCACGGTGGGGAGGAGCGCGTGCGAATATCCTCACCTACAATAACTTTATATGGCATTGAGTGAAACATACCTGATAATGCAGCTCATAAAGACCATTGTCCTGAAGCTAGATGTGCCAGATAATGATCTAGCCGAGCTGCTAGCAACTTTCTCTCGCGGCATGAATTATGCCTCACAAATTGCGTTCGACATCGGTAAGCCCATTGGAAGTGGACAGCTCCAAAAAGCGACTTACAAGCATCTACGGAACAATCTTAACCTGAAATCGCAAATGGCTTGCAACGTGGCCCGCCAGGTATCAGGAGCTTACAAGACACTTCAGAGTCAGATCGACAAAAAGGAGTCTGAATGGCAACTCCTGGATTTCGATCCAACATCCGCAACATTCTCGTTTGAACGCGATTTCGGCATATCTGGAGATACATTGAGCATAACCACACTGGCAGGGCGCAGGAGATACAAACTCCTGAACTATCGATATGCTCAGAGATACTTCGACGGGTCCTGGAAATATCTAGCATCCAAGCTTTGTTTACACAAAAACGGAGCTTACTTTTTCCATTTGGCCTGTGCGAAGGATATTCCAGACAGGAATATAGTCGATGCATCCACTTTCATGGGGGTAGATGTTGGCATTAATTGCCTGGCGGTTGCATCTACCACAGACAAGCAATGCAAGTTCTTCGCAGGTGGTGAGATCAAGAACCACAGGAACATCCGATCCAAGGAACGCCGGAGATTACAGAAGGCAGGTGGTCGTTATTTGGGCACTCGGTCCTCTATGAGAACTCTCAAAAAAATAGCGGGCCGAGAGACACGGTTCATGACCGCCGTTAATCATAAGGTATCCAAGGACCTGGTGAAATTCGCTACAGATAACGGTGTTTCGGCAATCGGTATGGAAGATCTGACGGATATCAGAAAGAGAACGGAAAACAAGGTCTCTACAGAATTCAGGTACGAGCATAGCAGTTGGGCATTCAGGCAACTACAGGCTTTTGTGGAATATAAAGCCAAAGAAGCCGGGATAGCTGTAATTTACATAAATCCTGAATATACTTCCCAAACCTGCCCCAGATGTAACCACATCAGCCGAAATAACCGCCGTGGTGTAGCCTTCCGATGCGAAAAATGCGGTTACGAGACCCATGCCGATAGAGTTGGTGCTATGAACATCGAGCACCGAACACGAGATTTGAGGTATATCCTTGAGTCTCAGGGTGGTTTAGTCAGCCCACCAGACGCGACACGACTTTTTGCGTAGTCGCAAGCCGCGCCCTTCAGGACGCGGTAGTTGACCTGAGAGCTTTTATAGTGATCTCGCCACATCTTGAGGGATGAGCGAGCTACTTTCCACCTCCGGCAACAGACTTCTGGGGCTTTGCGATGACGCCTCTAGAGCTGTGACCTCCTCTATCCGGGATATGATCGGCACCGCGTCCGGCGGGCAGATGGTGAACATGGGTGCAGACGGCACTCCCACCAAGGTGATCGACCGCGCAGCAGAGAATGCGGTCCTGGATGTGTTGCAGTCGTCGGGCATGGGCTTTTTGGTGCTGAGCGAGGAGAGGGGAGAGGTGAGGATAGGCGAAAATCCCGACCATTTCCTTCATCTCGATCCCCTGGATGGGACATTCAACGCCATTTCTGGCATACCATTCTACGCCCTGTCAATCTACATCAGCGGGGATGATTGCCGGCTGGGATACATTTATGATCTCGCCCGAGGGCAGAGATTCTATGCTGAAGCGGGCAGAGGGGCTTATGCCGGATCGGGAGAGGGGATATGCGTATCCCGGAATGAGGACTTCAAGAATTTCAGCATCTCTGCCTATACCATCAGGCCTAACACCGGCCGCATAACTGGAATAGGAAACAGGGTTAGGAGGATTCGAACCTTGGGGAGCGCTTCCCTGGAGATGGCGCTGGTCGCCAGGGGAATGCTGGATGCATTTGTCGATTTGCGGGGGATGATGAGGGTGGTGGATGTGGCTGCTGGTATCCTGATCATCGAGGAGGCGGGTGGAAGGGTGTCTGATTCAGATGGAAACAAGCTCCAGATGGCAGGAGACATGTGGCAGAAGAGGTGTCTCGTCGGCTCCAATGGCCGGCGGCATGAGGATCTGCTTAAGCTAATAGACGGTGGTTGCGATTAAGATCGGATTTGTCTCCCGCAGGGAGGAGGAGTCTGTCTTGCTGGCAGAGAGGCTCATGGATGAGATCGAGTCCTGGAATAGCGGTGTGCGGATCCTGGCAGACGAGGATCTCGCCCTAAAGATTGGAAGGCCGCCCTCATCCGTTCAGGAGATGGAACGGCAAAAGGTGGATTTCATTGTCTCCATAGGAGGAGACGGCACCATACTCAGGACTATTCATAAGATGGCAGATCCGGTGCCAATACTGGGGATAAACATGGGCACCCTGGGCTTTCTAGTGGATGTGGAGCCTGCGGATGCTCTGGAGACTATAAAGCGCCTGCTTTCGGGATTCGTGGTGGACGAGCGTTCCCGGCTGAAGCTGCTATTGAACGGGGTCTGCATGCCCCGTGCCACCAATGAGATCGCCTTTTTAACCGCCAGCCCGGCCAAGATGATAGAGTTCGAGATCCTGGTTGACGGCTCCCTGATGGAGGACTTCCGGGCGGATGGGGTGATCATAGCCACTGCCACCGGCTCCACCGCTTATGCCATGTCCGCCGGAGGGCCCATCGTCGACCCCCGGGTGGATGCCATCGTCCTGGTTCCCATGGCCCCCTTCAAGCTCTCCAGCCGCCCCTGGGTGATGCCCGGGAACAGCGTCATCGAGGTCCGGCTCAAGCTGCCTGAGAAGGAGGCGCTGGTGGTGGTTGACGGCCAGAGCTCGACGAACATATCCACTAAGGATTCAATAGTGATAAGCAAAGCCAAGACCCCGGCCAGGTTTGTGAAGGCTGCAAAGGACGGCTTTTACGCCAAGGTGAAAAGCAAGCTGGCCTAGGCAATCAGGCAATCGAGCTGGCTCTCAATTCGCCATATCATGCTAATGCCGCCAGCCTTCAGCCCACCTCTCTTTTAAGCATCAGCGTGGCAGCGATGAACATCAGCATGAAGAAGGCTCCCAAAAAGATGAGATCCGGCAAGATCTGATACAACGATGCTCCCTTGAGCATTATCGCCCTCAGGGCGTCGCTGGCATAGGTCAGGGGCAGAATGTTGGAGATGGGGCGGAGGAAACCCGGAACGGACTGAACCGGCCAGAACACCCCGCACAGCACTATCTGAGGAATGATTACAATGGGGATGAACTGCACCACCTGAAACTCGCTTCTAGCGAAGTTGGATACGAACGAGCCCAGAGCAAGTGCGCCTGCGCCCAGCAAGAGGATTATGGCGAAAGCATCCAGAGGGCTTCCCTTCATTGGCACGCCGAATAAATAGATCACGATCAAAAGAGTGGTTGCCGACTGGATAATGGCCACCAGGCTGAAGCCCAGGATGTAGCCGGAGACGATCTCCACCCGGCTCAGGGGCGAGACCATGAACTTCTCCAGCGTCCCCAAGGTCCTCTCCCGGAGAAAGGATATGGCGGCGATGATGAATGCGAAGAAGAATGCCACCAGGCCTAAAATCGCCGGGCCGATGGTATCGATCATCTCCAGGTCGTAGCCGAAGATGTAGCGAGTGATGATGGGCGGATATGAATCGGTCCGGATCGACACCTCCCTGCTCACTCCGGTCTGCACCGCAGCCATAACCCTCTCCGAGATCTGCAGGCTGCTGGAGTCAAGCAAAACCCCCACCTCTTCTGGCTGGATGACTACCGCACCATCCAGCCTGCCCTCAGAGATGAGCTTCTCTGCGTCCGACTGCGAGCCAAGATAGAGGATATCGAAGTCGTCTAAGGATGCGATGTAGTCACGCAACGGTTCATGGCCTCCGCCGTCCACCAGACCCAGCTGAACCCCTGTCATCTCTCCGGAGAGGGCATAGCCGAAGAGTATCATCAGGACGACAGGAGCGAACAGGATCAGGCCGATGGTGCGCCGGTCTCTTTTAAGCTGACGGACGACCCTCAGGGCAACAACGCCCACACGCTCCGGTTTTGGCCTTTTCATGCCCCCTCCGAGAGGCGCAAGAAAGCCTCCTCCAGCCTGGGCTCAGAAAGCCTGATATCCCGGGGAGATATCTGGGCCAAGACATCTTTGATCTGAGCATGGCTCTTGAGGGTGACCGTCACCACCCCACCATCGATCTCTGCCTCAAATCCCAGCGACTGCAGCAGAATAGCATCATCCTCCGGCTGGGCCAGCCAGAGACGGAGCCTGGGCCCCAGGCCTGCCTGGTTCAAAATCTCCTCCGGGCTGCCCTGGGCGGCCATCCTTCCCGCCCGCATGTAGCCCACCATCTGGCACCGTTCCGCCTCATCCATGAGGTGGGTGGTGATGATCACCGTCTTTCCCGCCTCGGCCATGCTCTGGAAATACTCCCAGAAGGTCTTCCTCAGGCGGGGGTCTATCCCTACAGTGGGCTCGTCAAGCAAGAGCAGCTCAGGCCGGTGGACGAGGGTACAGGCCAGTGAGAGCCTCTGGTACATCCCGCCGGAGAGGGCTCCTGCCAGGCGTTTGCGGTGTTCGGAGAGGTCGACCATTCTCAGCAGCTCTTCAATCCTGACCTCTCGATCCTGCCCCTTTATGCCATAGAGCCCAGAATAAAACTCCATGTTCTCCTCCGCCGTCAGGTCGGGATAAAGGGCCTTATGCTGGGTCATATAACCGATCCGGGAGTAGATCTCCTCCACACGAGAGACAGGCTGGTCCAGGACCCTCAGCTCTCCAGCATCCAGGCGGAGCAGCCGGACTATGGCCCGGATGAATGTGGTCTTGCCTGAGCCGTTGGGCCCCAGGAGGCAGTATGTCACCCCACGGGGAATGTCCACATCCAGCCCGTCCAATACCCGCAGCTGCCCGAAGCTCTTGGTCACGCCACGAGCCGATACTGCCGGACCTGCACCGACTGCCATGGACCTCAGGCCTTCTTCCTTCTGCGAACGGCTAAAATCAGCACCGCAGCCAGCAGGGCGAGAAAAAGTAGAATGGCCAATGCCCATTCCCGTCCTCCCTCCTCAATTCTCAGATAGGCGTTCTCCCAGTCGGTCAGGTCGTCCCGGCGGCTGTCGGAAAACTGGAAGAGAATCCTTAGCTGGTAGTTCTTGCCGGGAAGGGCGTCCTTGGAGACGTCCAGCTTATAGAGAAGCTCTGCCTCCTCCTGGGGTTCCAGGGAAGGGATGGGAGACTCGTCAACGCTCACATACAGGCCGCTTTCCGGACGAAGACGGGCGACGAGGTCAGTTGCCCGGTCGTCCCCCACATTCTTCACCCTTATCCGGACCACATTCCCTTCTGAGCCCGGCCGAAGGGAGGTGGGTGTGACATTTAGGACCTCAAATTGGGCACCGCTTCTCCTCTCGACAATCAGGTCGATGGGAATTGTCTGGCTGAGGGAATCGTACCAGTAGTATACGTCCGGATTTTCCGGCCGGTCATCATCCTCTTTCACCGCCACGTCCTTCTGATAGGTGTAGTTGACTAGAGCGGCCAATTGGTAGCTGCCGGGGAGGGCGTTCTCAAAAGCCTCCAGGGGGAACTCCAGCCGGGGGGAGGTCTGGCCCTCGCGGATGTTGCCTGGAAAGGCCACCGAACGCTTGATATCTATTGCGCTCTCATTCTCTGCCCGGAGAAGAACGGAGACATCCTGGGCCACAGTCCTCTGCTTTTCCAGCTCCAGCTCCCTCTGAGCTGCCAGGATCTCCTCCCTTTTGTTGGCTGCTGGCTCCTCGTTTATCTCAAAAGAGGTTATGCGGCCCCGGTTGGTCAGGGTCATGGTGAGGACGGTCGCCTCCCCCTGATAGATGCGAGACATGTCCAGGGATGCGGTCAGATTCGGGGTGCCGTAGACCTTGTAGTAGTCGGCTGAGAACCTCTCTGGCGGGATGGGGGCACCACTCTGGGCCGCCAGAGCAGGCGGGATCGAGGATAGAGATAGAATCAGATATGCAGCTAAGGCGATCCAGAAGAGGGGCAGGGCGGCATGAGGGGAGGCGTCATTCTCCAATCTGCCATTTAGTCCTTTGCCAATCATGGGATCATTCCTCCTCCTGCAGGCCTTGATCGGGCCATGACAAAAATCCGAATAAGAGTATGATGCTTTTGCTATTTGGAGATTGCCATCTCTATTGGCCTCTCATTCCTCGCAGCGAAACCGAGGCCTGAACATGGGCACCCTCCGCCGATACTCCTCGTATGTCTTTCCGAACTCCTCTTTCAGGGATCGCTCCTCATGGAGGGCACCGAGATAAAAGTAGAATGTGGCCATGATATTGAAGGTCAGAAGATTCATGGTCATGATCGGGCTGCTCCAGAGGAAGAGAATGGCAAACAGGAAGAGCGGGTTTCTCAGGTGGCAGTAAAAGCCACTGGTCACCAGAATTTTCTCCCCGCCCGGTCGAAGTAATCCCTCCAGCCCCAGGAAATCCAGAACGCCTGTCTGGAAAAGGGTGATCAGCAGCATGGCTGCGGCCAGGAGCTGGGCCGCGGCCATCAGCCCAAAAGCCGGCCAGGGAGCGATGTAGATGACCTCATCCGGCAGATAGAGGAGGATAAAGACGAATGGCAGCAGCATAATCAGGGCCAGCAGATTGAAGGCCAGCCGCCCCCAGCGGTCCAACGCCCCGCACGCTCTCTCCTTTGCCCATCTCTTGAACCGGGGATCGGCCAGGAGGCTATGAACAGAGGCAAAAACCAGAAAATACGCCGCCATGGCCAATGCACTTGATCCCATATCTGCTCGAACTCCGGAAGGGTCTGTTCAGGGCCTCATTTCAGGGGGAGGTAGAATAAGACATCCTCATCGGGAATGCAGGCCACGGACAGGCCCTGCCTCTGCAAAAGCACAGAGACCGCTTCCATCAGCTCCAGGATGCATTGGTTGTGCCTTTCCACGCATATGCCCTTGAAGTCTTCAAAGCCTCCGGTGACCAGGTCCTCACCGAACTCCATCTGGGGGAGGTTCACCTCCAGCTCCGTCAGCTCCTCAAGACACAGGCCGCTACTTGTGGCCACCTGATCCAGCATCTCCATATACTGATCATAATCCATGGCATAGACCACTCCCCGCACCAGGCCGGATTGGTCCTCCTTCGATCTGGCCATGTAGAGGGGCAAGCCCGATATGTCTATCTCCTCAGGTGGCTTGCCGCTAGCGATATCTTCTGCCGCCCTCTGCATCACCCTGAGGATGTCATCCAGGCCCTCCAGAACCTTAGAGGCTACATGATCCAGCTCTTCTCTGCTTTTAGCAGTAGTCATTTGGCCCTCTCCATCATGTTTTACCGGGATCTATTCCCGCCCAAGATCTCGGGGGAATTGTCCTGCAGATCCTCTTCAAAGCGTTGCCCATGGTGACGTTCATATCTTGAAGCTAATAGAATTTACGTTTATTGAGAGGCCAGGGATGGTCATGCTGCCGATCTTCTCTTCTGGAAAACCAATATAAACTCGCACTATAAACAAAGCCAAAATCCTCTGGAGGCCAAAACTATTGATCAAGCACATTGTCATGTTCAAGTTCAAGGACTTCTCTTGTGGCAGGAACAAGCAGGAGAACATCCTTTTAGTGAAGGAATCGTTGCAGTCCCTTCCCCCCATGATCAAGGAGATAAAGTACTTTGAGCTGGGGGTCAACATCATTCCTGCCAGCAACGCTTATGATCTGGTGCTGCTCTCGGAGTTCATGAGCCCCGAGGAGCTGGTAAGCTATCAGAAGCATCCTGAGCACGTCAGGGTGGCGGAGGTGGCGGGCCAGGTCTGCGAGTCCAGGATTGTGGTGGACTATACCTGCTAATTCAGTCCTTCAGCCCTCTGAGAAAGTGGCCGTGGGTAATTCCACCCAGGGCCAGGGGCAGAATCCTCTCCTTCAAATCCAGCAGCCCCTCCTTTAAAGGCGCAGGATCAGTGGCCATTAGCCTTTCGGTCAGCTCTATCGCCAGGTTATAGGCCCCTGTCACCTCCCGAGCATAGCTTTCCGTCCGCCCTCTGGCATCCAGTGATACCCCGTCCAGTCCTATCCGGCAGATCTCGGGCAAGAGGTCGATCAGGCAGGTCTCGGCGGAGTTGAAGATATGGGTCCTGCCTTCATCATCCACCCACAGGGGAAAGATGTGCTTGAAATCCTGCAGGCCCCAGAGCTCCTCAGAATATCTTCCTTTAGCCAGTTGGGGGATAGAGTCTTCGGCCACCATCACCTCCAGGCTGCCCTGGACGACCAGCTCCAGATTGGGGGTGCCGTCACGGTCGGGCAAAGCCCGGATGGCGGAGACTGCATCCTTAAGCTGGCGGCTGGATAACTCCGGGGAGAGGGTGAGCCAGCAGAACTGGGGTGCAAGGGCCTGGGCCGTCAGGTGGTTCCATACGTTCAGCCCGGATCCGCCATAAATCGGCATTTCGGGCATCTTCTCTTTGATCGCCCAGGCAGGGCCGACGTTCTCCACCATGATCCCGTTCACCTGGACTTCGGAGAGCAGGGGCAGGGCAAGGTCAATGAAATCATCCCGAGTGATTCGTGGCCACTTCCAGATCAGCTCTGCCTTGCCGCATAGCTCTTTTGCCTCCAGAAGCTGGGCCAGGATCGTCTCTTTTCTATCCTTATATCCTCGCCCTTTTTCCATCAGGGGCTCGAAGTATATCCGACGAGATCCGCCGTCTACTGCACCCTTCAATATATCCAGGCGGTCGGCATAGACGGACAATTTAGGCCTGCTCCATTCCTCCCCAGCCCTTCTCGCCGGAAGCTCGAGCTTCTGGAGGCGATCCTTCGCCTCCCTGATCCGGTCAGATGGTGGCCGGCGTCTCTCCAGTAATGCCTTCTCCAGCCCGGCCAGAAGATCGCGGCGCAGCTGGTTTAAGGCTCCCGGAGGAGAGAAGAGCCCACCAGGATAGTCCATCTCTACCCTCCTGGCCACAAAGGGGGTGCCTCCAGTCTTTCTCATCTGGGACTCGATCTGCTCTGGGGTCAGAGGCCTATTTACAGCCTCCCCCATCCTGGATTCTCCTCGGGCCACCGCCAGCTCGCCGCTATCCAGCCGGCCTTCGGCAACTGGAATTCCGTCCTCCCAGGTGAGGCGGATGTTCACGGGAATAGAAGCCCTCTCCCTGGCTGCGATCTCCTCTGCCCTCCTGGCCAGGGCAGTGCTGCCGGTGAGAAATACTCTGGCCCCAGGACGGACTCTATCCGGGGTCCTGAGTCGTACCAGGCCGTCCTTTTCGATGGCCTTCTGCACTACCAGGCCCATCTCCTGGCCCGGAGACTGGAATACCAGGCCGTCCCCTTTTTCTGGCACAAGTGAAGCGCAAAGACGGACTGCTGCCTCGCCTCTCTGGGGATCATAGGAGGCCACGCTTCCTATGAGGACCCCCTGATTGTCCGACATCCCTCTGCCCATGACATCCTTTGCCCCCAGCAGGTGGCCTGTGGTGAAGTCGCGGTTGAATGCCAGGGCGAGGTCTCTCTCGTCCTCTTTCGAGGGCGACCAGCTGCCGCGGGCGATGCCGTCCAGTGCCCTCCGGTAGATGCTGGTGACGATGGCCACATACTGGGGGGACTTCATCCTCCCTTCGATCTTCAGTGACTGCACGGGCGAGCGGACTATCTTATCCAGATGCCTGTAGACGCAAAGGTCGCGAGTGGAGATGATATAGCTCTCCTTCTGGGCCACTGCCTGCAGGCCCTCTGGCCGGCCGTATTCGTCCTTTCTGCCGTGCATCAGGACATACGGTTTCCTGCAGGGTTGGGCGCACATCCCCCTGTTGCCGCTCCGCCCGCCGATGGCCGAGGAGAGAAGGCACTGGCCAGAGTAAGAGTAGCAGAGGGCTCCGTGCACGAATACCTCCAGGCCAAGTCCCGCCTTTTCCATCTTCTGTCCCCATCTTTTAATCTCTTCTATAGTGACCTCTCTGGCCAGGACGACCCTATTGAAGCCACCCTGGGCAGCATAGAGAGCACCAGGGAGATTGTGAATGGTCATCTGAGTGGAGGCATGCCTCTCCAGATCTGGAACAAGCCGGC
>NZ_DAKC01000124.1:14458-18147 GCF_002496465.1 Methanosaeta sp. UBA356
TCGTACAGCTGGACGAGGTACTCGGCTAAATCGAGCAGCTCCTCCTCCCTGATCAGGGTATTGACGGTAACGTAAACCTTCACCCCACGCAGGTGAGCGTAGTCTATGGCCTCCGTCATGGCCTTGTGGTCGAAGTTAGCAGCGAACTTCCTCGCTCCAAACCTTTTGCCGCTCAGGTACACCGCATCCGCACCTGCCGCTATGGCAGAGTGCAGGGCCTGGGGCGATCCAGCTGGGGCGAGGAGTTCAGGCAGTCTTATCAATGTCAGTCAGAATGACTGTTGCCCCTGAGTTGATAAGCCCTATCCTTACCGTAAAAGAGGAGCCTCAATGATCATCTGGATTTTTATTCATCTGCCTGAAGATGACGATGTCTTAAGCGGGTTATTTATCTGATGAATTGCATTTACATAGTTCTGGTGGATGTGATGAATCATTCCAGTGCAGTAATAGTTCTGATGGCCCTTTTATTCCTCTCCACCAGTGGGGAGGCATTGAGGACCTTTTCTGGCGATACGATATCCATAGTCAATCCCGTAGAGGATGATATCTTTGCCGCAGGAAACATAGTGAATATCAACGCTCCAGTTGATTCGGCTGTAGTCGCCGGAGGCACAGTGAACATCAACGCGCCAGTAAAGGGAGACGTCATTGCTGCTGGCGGCCAGGTCTATGTGAACTCCGATGTGGGTGGAAAGGTGGTGGCTGTCGGGGGTACCATCGATTTGAGAGGAGATGTCGGCACCAATCTGGTGGCAGCAGGAGGCCAGGTGAGCATACTTCCGGGCAGGACAGTGGGCAGAGATGCCCTCATCAGCGCCGGCAATGCGGTGAACTCCGGCCGGATCAATGGCACAATGACCGTTTATGCGAGCGACTTCAACAACACCGGCTCGGCAGGCAAGGTCGACTTCTATCAGACGGAGAGGACAGAGGATAAGGCCCCGCCAAGAGAGGATAAATGGGGCGGCTTTGATCTCTTCAGCCTGATAAGCATCATCGGATACTTCATCCTGGGACTGATCCTGGTAAAGCATATTCCCGTCATCTTCCGGACTGTGGACGAGGAGATTCGCACCTCCACCCTGCTCAGGACCGTACTGGGATTCATCATCATCATCGCCTCATTCATCGCTCTCTTGCTGGTGGCCATCACCGTGGTGGGCCTGCCGATAGCAGTGGTATCTACGTTCCTCGTGATCGTCGGCCTGATGCTCAGCGGGACATTTGTGGCCTATAGCCTGGGCCGGTGGATCTGCCTGCAGGGCAAGCTGAAACAGGGGGATCTGGTATGCTTTACCATTGGATTTGTCATCCTCAATCTTCTATTCCTCATCCCCTACCTGGGCGGCCTGGTGTCCATTGTATCCATGAGCCTGGGCTTCGCTGCCCTTCTGTATGCCGCCCGGCGCCTGATTATGGCAAGCAACAATAAGGCGGAGGCGTTGGAATAAAAAAAAAGGAGAGATCAACTTTTTTTCTGGCAACCTTTTTTCAGCCGGCCAGAATTATTTTTTTCAATCTCGATCTGAGCCCTTCTGGCCATGGCTTATCCTCCAGCGGATCCTTTTTATGATCCCCAGAAGCGCTCGAGCCTCTCTCTCCGTCAGCTCCGCCCGACCGAAGATCCGCCGCAGCATAAGCAGGGTATAGTCCTCCTTATGCTCGGGATATGCGATATCCGCAAGAAGATCTCCCGCCCTCTCCTGCAACAGATTCAACGTCTCTTTTCTGGCCATCTGGACACTGCTCGAGCTATTGCTTCCAATCCCGGAGAGCTCATAGAACAGAATCGCTGCCGAGTGGGAGAGGTTCATCACCGGGTACTCCTCGGAGGTGGGAATGGAGACGATCATATCGCACAGGGAGATCTCATCGCTGTTCAGGCCGCAGTCCTCTCTCCCCAGGAGCAGGGCTACCATCCCCTCCTTATCCCGGAGCTTTTCCGCCAGACCGGCTGGGGTCAGGCAGGGCACCCTTAGGTGCAGCCGCAGGTGGTGCTGCTCATGCTCCAGCCTCTTGCCGGTTGTGCCCACCACCAGGTTCGCCCCCTCCAGGGCCTCGGCCAGAGTTGAGAAGCTCCGGGACATCTGCAGAACGTCCCGGGCATGAGAGGCCATGGCACAACCATAGTCCTCGATCTTGCAGGGGTTGACCAGGGCCAGGTCATGAAAGCCGAAGTTCTTCATCGCCCGGGCCACAGAGCCCACATTGCCCTCATAGAGGGGCTCGACCAAAACCACTCTCAGGTTCATGGGAGCTATCCTTTTGAGACCCCCAGGGGAACCAGCCTGGCTACCCTGGTGGCTATGCCCAAGTTGTGCACCACATCCACCACATCGCCAGAGGGTTTGTAGACCTGGGGAGCTTCCTCTGCCAGCATTCCAGGGGAGGTGGAGCGAACGGCGATTCCGTCCCGGTTGAGGGCGGCCTTCACCTCTTTGCCTGTGAACTGCCTCAGGGCCTGGCTTCTGCTCATCACCCGGCCTGAGCCGTGGCAGGCGGAGCCGAAGGTCAGATCAAGGGCCTTGTCCTGGCCGCAGAGAACGTATGAGGCCGTGCCCATGCTCCCCGGTATCAGCACCGGCTGGCCCAGGCCCTCATAAGCAGCGGGAATCTCCGTTCTTGAGGGACCGAAGGCCCGAGTGGCCCCCTTGCGGTGGACATAGAGCCTCTCCTTCTTGCCCTCCACCCGATGCTCCTCGATCTTGGCCACGTTATGGGCCACATCGTAGAGCAGCTGCAGCTGGGAGCCGGGGAAGTAGCGGTCGAAGACCTCCCTCGTCCAGTGGGCGATGATATGCCGGTTGGCCCAGGCATAGTTGGCGGCGCAGACCATGGCCCCGAAGTAGTGATCTGCCTCGGGAGTGCCCAGAGGAGCGCAGGCCAGCTGCTTATCAGGGATGTCGATATTGTACTTTCTCACCGCTTTGGACAGGACGTCCAGGTGATCGGTGCAGATCTGGTGGCCCGCCCCCCGTGAGCCGCAGTGGATCATCACTGTGATCTGGCCCTTGAAAAGGCCGAACCTTTTTGCAATCTCCGGGTTATAGATCTCCTCGACCCTCTGAATCTCCAGGAAGTGGTTGCCGCTGCCCAGGGTACCAAGCTGGGGGCGGCCCCGTTTTCTCGCTTTGACCCCCACCTGGGAGGGGTCCGCTCCGGGCATGGAGCCATTCTCCTCGCAGAAATCCAGGTCCGACTCCACTCCATAGCCCTCCTCTACTGCCCACTCCGCTCCCCGGAGAAAGGATTCGGTCAATTGCCGATCGGTGGCATGAAGCCTGCCTGTGGATCCCAGGCCCGAGGGCACCGCCTGAAAGAGGGCATCGAGGAGGGTGTTGATGAGCGGCTGCACGTCCCTGGCCTGCAGGTCCGAGCGGAGCAGGCGCACCCCGCAGTTGATGTCAAAGCCCACCCCGCCGGGACTGATGATCCCACCCTGCTCTTTGAAGGCGGCCACCCCGCCGATGGGAAAGCCGTAGCCCAGGTGGGCATCGGGCATGGCCATGGAGTGTCCGACGATTCCGGGAAGGGTGGCGACATTGGCCACCTGGTCGACCGTCCCCGGCTCGACCATCTCCCGCAGGGCGGCTGAGACGAATATCCTGCCCGGCACCCGCATTCCCGGCCGGTAGCCGATTGGCACCTCGTAGATGTTATCATCGATCTTCTCAATTTCCATATAT
>NZ_DAKC01000124.1:18383-32664 GCF_002496465.1 Methanosaeta sp. UBA356
CATCAGACATAGAGCCATCAGACATCAAGCACCACCTGAATGCACCACCGCTCGTTCTTCTCGATGGCGAACTTGTGCCTGGTGACCGCTTTCACCTCAGCGAGGAACGAGTGCCTCTCCGGGTCCATCCTCTCCCCGCCGATCTCCGCCCGGAGCTTCCATCCCTTGCCATCTTGAAACTCTTCCAGTGCCACCTGGAAGCGGGAGAAGACCGCAGACTCGGTCTCGAAGAGAAAGACGATCTCAGAGAGCCACTGGTAGGCCAGGTCCTCCAGATCCTCCGCCTCAAGCTCCACTTGCCAGCTCTCCTCAACCTTAACCTGGCCGGGGGAGATCATGGCGCCAAATAGGGCGGCGGCGGCATTGGAGAGCATCTGGTCAGGAGTCGTGCCATAGGCGCGGAACTTGACATCTGCGGTATGCTCCAGATATTCGAATGGAATCATCATATATTAGTGAGAGCCGCAGGCATTAAAGCATTGCCAGCCCGCGGACCAGGCCCGCCTTTTCGGCCAGATGCAGGGCCTGGGCGTACTCGCGGGCGGTTATGGCGCGGGAAAGCTCGGGGTAGCGGCAGGCCTGGTACTCCGGATGGTACTGGGCCATGACATTCAGATAGGTGTGCACGGATATCTCCTGGGAGATGAAGCGCACCACCTCCTCCGTCCCCGCTGCGTCCGCAGGCAGGACCAGGTGGCGGACGAGGAGCCCCTGCAGGGCGATGCCCTCCTCGTCCATCTGCAGGTCGCCCACCTGGCGGTGCATCTCTTTCAGTGCCGCTTTATTAACGGTGGTGTAGCCGGGCGCTGCAGAGTACTTCTGGGCAGGGCCGTCCTGGCCGTATTTAGCATCGGGCATGTAGATGTCGATGATGCCATCCAATAGAAGCAGGGCCTCTGCGGAGTCGTAGCCGCCGCTGTTGTATACCAGAGGGACAGAAAGGCCCTCTTCTCGGGCCAGGACCAGAGCCTCCAGGATCTGAGGGACGACGTGGGTGGGTGTCACGAGGTTGATGTTATGGCAGCCACTATCTTCCAGGGCGAGCATCATCTTGGCCAGCTCCTCTGCCTTCACCTCATGGCCAAGATCCTCCTGGCTGATATCCCAGTTCTGGCAGAAGACGCAGGAGAGGTTGCAGCCGGAAAAGAAGATGGTGCCCGAGCCCGAGTGGCCCACCAGGGGCGGCTCCTCCCCAAAGTGAGGAGCATAGCTGGCCACCCGGGCCCACCGACCGGTGCGGCAGTAGCCCCTCTCATCTTCCAGGCGGTTTGCCTGGCAGCGGCGGGGGCAGATCTTGCAGGATGCGAGGCGTGCAAGAGCCTCTTGCGCGCGCTTCTCCAAAATTTCCGGGGGCATCTTGTTGTAGCGGGCCATAGAGCACAACAGCATAATTTGGGATCGGATCTTTGAAGAGCCTTTCGGCGTCAATTGTCCTTTTCAAAGCCGGTTTTTGTCAGGATGGAAAACTATATATATCGTCGATTGTCTATATAGACAAAGGCGAAAGTCGATAGAGTTTTCTTCCTCCTTTACCCCTTTCGGCTTTCCCTCTTCTATTCTATTCACCACCGATCATTAGGGCAATTGCCGACTTGAACTCTCTCCGGGAATGCACATTATCGATCCATTCAAGTCCGGGTATGGAATTCCGCCCCGGGCAGCATTCGTCACCGCCGGGCAGACGATCGGCCTGGATTTCATCGCCAAAGGGGTGGTAGCCCTGGGGAGAGGGAAAATGTGATTGAAAATCACGGGCTTTGCCCGCACCATCTACCTTTTCTATCGATTATTGCCAGGGCATTTTCTGTCAAGACTATCCGCTGGGCCTTGTGCCTGGCACTCTTTACTATGACCACGGGATCGCTCACTCGTCTCGCCTCAGCTATGATCCTGTGACCGTGAATCGAGTCGCCGACCTCATGGCCCTTCATTTTACTGGCTCCATCTTGCCTTCCTTTTCCAGGTCATCCATGATCTTGCATACCAGCTCATAATCCAGCTGTAGGTCGGTGCTGGCATCAGATGCATATGCCTCGCCCTTCATCTGGAAATACCCGGCAACTTCCTTTTTGGCAGTCTCATAGTCTACATCATGGTATTCGATGACCTTGATTGCAGCAAGCTTTTCCCGGACAGCATCGCGAATGAAGTCCGAGGGATTGAGGTACAGACCGGCATCTACAAGCCCGTTGATCTGCAAAATCTCATTTCGGGTCAGCTTGGCCCCAACTACTTTTCCCACATTTCCAGTACTGGCGATATCTGCGCCCATGCCCATTTTATTAGTTAAAACTAATTTATAGGTTTATCGGTCTGGTGCTTGCCAGTACCATCCAACTTTTCAAGCCTAATAAAATGATAAAAGGGAGATCAGAGGAACCTGATCCCTTTGGGCATCTCCCCGAAGCGCCGGCGGAACTCCTCCGGCCAGTTGGATGGATCCAGCCCCTTCTGGCTCAGGAAGGCACTGGCCCAGCGCTCCAGGCCCACTCCGCTGCATCCTGACCAGAGGGCTTCGCCGCTTTGGGCCTTCACTGTGAAGCCCTTGGGGTACTTCTCCCCGTTCACAGACAGATTCTGAAACTCTATCCAGTTTCCGTTATAGGGCAGGATGGCCTCATAGTCCACTGTGCCCGCTCCGGTCATCTCTGATAGGCCGGTCTTGCCCTCCTGGGCCATGAACCAGGGAGTAACCCAGGCCGTCCTCCAGGTAAGCTCCAGGATATCCTCGAAGATGTGCTTGTAGCAGCCCTTCAGCTTCTCTGCCTCCTCAAGGGTATGCTCCTTCGTCCCCAGCCAGACGATCTCTATACGGTGGAACTCGTCCACCCTCTCGATGCCATGAATCCCGCCGGACTCATAGCGGTGGCTGGTGCCGGACCGGTCGAAGACCCTCATGGGCAGCTCGCCATTTGGAAGGGTCATCCCCTGCAGAAATCCCCAGAAGGTGGGGCACTGGGCATAGCACATCCCGCCTATGGGCAGGTCGATCTTCTCTTTGACCAGCTCCAGGGGAACCTCATGGGTGACCTTGTAATAGTCCATGACCTCCTCCCAGAAGGCTGGATCGCGGGTCTTGGGCGGACAGACGAAGTAGATCTCCGGGTAGACCCCCTGAGCGTGTCCGCTCTTCTTCCAGACGTCCCAGGTGTCAAGCTTTGGAAATATCATCTCCTGGTAGCCCAAAGGCCCTATGATCTCCTCTAAGACGATAGCCTCGAATGTGCGGAAAAGATGTGTGGCCTGGGGCCCGTAGATCCACTGGCCACGGGCAGAGCCGTGCTTGATCCAGCCCGCCTTTTGCATCTCCTCAGTGGGATCGGCTCTGAATTTGGGCTCTCTTTTCTCGCTCTCCCAGAGAAGCTCCCAGTGCTCAGTCTTCCCTCCGTAGCCCTTCTCCAGCTTCTCCTCCAGAAGGCTGACGATCCTGTCGGGAATGCGGTTCTCAATCTCCGACTGACCTAATGTGCCGCCCTCGCCTACATCCAGAATAAGGCGCAGCCGTCCTCCTTCATGCCTCATCTCCCGCACATAAGGGATACGATGGGCGATCTCCCTGTCGGACTCGACCTCGATCTCAAAAGCGGTCACATCCATGCCCCGCACGCCAATCCGGTACTGCTTTCCTAAAAGCTCAGAGAGAGGCCGGCGCAGCCTGAGCAGGGCATCATGAGCCCGAACATATCGGTCGCTGTCGATGACTAGATCGATTCTGTTTTTGGCCAGACGCCATTCGGTGATCTTTGCCCCCTGGCCCTCAGGAGCGCCTTTCTCCAATATCGGCCCAGCGTCCCTTATAAAATCGGAAATGGCTTTCTCGGCTGCGCCGGCATCAGCGCTCAGCCGAAGGCTTGCCTCTAAATGAAATCTCATCTATCCTCCGCAACAGATAGCGTCTCTTTTGCTATTTTAATGTTCATTAATAGGTCATCCATGGTGGTGAGCAGAGTGCCGGGCTTCTCGATTGAGAACTGCAGGGAGAGGCTTCTCTTATCGATCAACAGATTCATATTGGGCAGGTTGTCCGGCTCAATCGATCTGCCGACCATCTCCATATCCTCTCCCGCCTCTGCCAAGAGGACCAGCCGGGCATGAATCATGCCGTGTCCATAGCGGTCTGGCCGGAGGGATCGGTCCTTTTGTTCAGCTGCTCGTCCAGGATCTCGTCTAACAGGGCCAGGAACTCATCCTCTCTGCCTGGGGGTATAGAGGCGCCGCTGGCTATGGTATGGCCCCCACCGTTTCCTCCCACTGCCTCCGCTGCCCTTCGCAGGGCCACAGACAGGTCCAGTCCCCGGGCGATGAGGGGCTTGTTCCCTCGGGCAGATATCTTGATCATATCATCCTTGTGATTCAATGTCACTAAAGGCAGATCGGAGTAAAGATATCGAATCCCCAGGCCCGAGACGATCGCCCCCGCCTCCATATTCACCCTCTTTAGGTAGCGAAGGTTCTTCATCTGTCTGCTCTGCTCTCGAAGGAGGCTAATCTCTCGCAGGATGTGTTCTTTGTACTCATCCGCCAGCCTCTCGGCCTCGAGGAGCGCGCAGTGATCCCGCAGGCATAATGTGAGCCCAATTCCGGGAAGATCTCTATTGCCGCAGGCATTGAGCAGCTGCACCATATGCAGGGAGTTTTCCACCACCTCATGGCGGAGGCGGATCACCTCTCCTAAAATCGAATCCGCAGCAAAGCTGCCCTGCATGATCAGCTTGAGGGTTAATGCTGTAGCCAGCCTGGTCAGATCATCCCCCGCCAGGGACTGGACATTGCCCTTTATATTCAGATCATCCAGGAACTTCTTGATCTTCTCCCGGTCGCCGGTGAAGTCCAGGAGCGGCTCTATGCTCCTTGCCAGGACATCCACCAACTGTCCATCTTCTGAGAGCTTCAGACCGGCCCTGACCTGCACTGCGCCGCTGGCCACCGCCTCTTCCAGGATGGATCTGTTCGCCCCGATCATGGCCTGGCGGTCGCCCATCGCTCCCACCAGGGCGAGGCCTGCCAGATCGGCATTGTCGCCCATATGACGGACCACAGAATAGACGGTGCCCGCTGCAGACAGCTCAAAAGCCCCATCTATTCCGAAGAGATGGGGGTTGTGGTGCATACAGTCCAGCGTTCCCACCGGTCGGTGATGGTCTAAAACGAAACACTCGCCTTGCACCCGGGAGATCAGATCCGGCTTTCCGCTCCCCATATCGCAGAAGACCACCGGCCCGGTCAGGCCGTCGATCACAGACCGGTCCAGCCGGTTGACCAATGTGGCCTGGAAGGGAATGCCTGCGCGCATAAGGGCATGGCAGATCAGCCCGGCGGATGTGATGCCGTCGGCATCGTTATGAGAGATCACCCGCATGTGCTCGCACTGCCGGATGGACCGGGCGATGGCTTCTGCCGCTTTGTCCAGCCGCTTCATGAGATGAGAATCTCAGCGGTCTCGGGCGAATAGGTCCAGTCCGGAGCCAGACGCCCGGAGTCGTGATAGTATTTCACCATTCTTCTTATCTTGTTCTCAGTGAGCTGCAGAGCCCTCTTGTTGTGAACGTCTTTCTTATTGGCTTTGATGTGCTTTCTCACATGGAGCGCTTTTCTCATCAGATTTGTCAGGTCCTCTGGAATATCCGCCAGAGCATTGTTGTCCCTCAGAAAGCCGGTTATGCTATTTCCTATTACCAGCTTGACGTTCGGTACTCCATACTGATCTCTCAGAGTGAGGCCGATGCGGCTGGGGGACATGCCTGTATCGTGCAGCTTCATGATTGTCTTTTCCAGCTCCTCCTTGGACACGTCAGACCACTCTGGCGCTTTGGTCACCATGGGCGGTCGGGAACGAGAGGAGCCCCCTTTTCGGCTATGCATTTTTGCCATCTTTCAATCCTCATTCAATCTCATAATGGCGAAGGTATAATTCTCACTGCCAGGTGAGATAAAAAACTTGCGCCGTTCTTCTGGCAACATATCCTGGTAGCAGGTTTATAAGCCAGGGATTTGAAGATTAGTGCATGCTTCCGGAGTACTTAAACCAGCTGTTCTATCTCATCGGCCAGGCGGTGGTCTTTCTTGCCGCGGCCGTCCTCCTCATCTCCGTACTGATAGCTCTGCTCATCCTCTACTCCTTTAAGACGGGCAACTTCTTCGCCGCCAGATACATGCTTTTGGGCATCATGCTTCTTGAGGACGTGATAAAGTCGCTCTTCTGGGTGGCGAGAGCTGATGACTCCATGGTGGATGATGTCGGCGTGCGCCTGAGAAATTATATTAATACAAAAAAGTTTTTAGAGACTCCCTATGAGAAACGCTTCATCTTCATGCCTCAATGTCTCCGTAGCGTCCAGTGCCCTGCCAAGCTCACCCCAGAAGGGATAATGTGCATCGACTGCGGTCGCTGTGGTATCGGCGAGGCCAAGAAATACGCTGAAAGCCTGGGCTATAGGTTCTATGTGGTTCCTGGCTCCAGCTTCATAAAGAGGATCATAAAGAAAGGCCGACCAGGAGCAATTGTGGGAGTGGGGTGCTCAATGGAGATTAAGGAGGGACTGGATCTATGCCACAGCCACGGCATACCGGCCAGAGGGGTGCCGCTATCAACATCCGGCTGCGTTGCCACCAGCATCGACTGGGAGGCCTTCTATGAGGCCATTGCCGAAGTGCCATCGACGGAAAAGCAGGGCGCTTGAGTTCGAAAGCAGCGTTGTTTCCAATAGCGTGCTATTTCCATATCATCTCAGCCATATTGAACGGTCGGGCATGGGATAATACAGCGTCAATAGAATGAAGAACTGCACTCGGGAAATGATACGCTTAAAAAAAATGAGATGGAGTTGCACTCACTCCATGCTGATTGCTTCAGAGGGGCAAGCCTCAACACATGTCTTGCACTCAGTGCACTTTTCCTTATTTACGACTGCTATTTCCTCGTCGTCCAGGCTGATGGCCTCCTCCGGGCACTCCTCGACGCAGGTTCCACAGCTTACACATTCGTCTCTATTAACAACTGCGGGCATTATTGAGTCCTCCAATTTGCCTCAAAGGCAAATCCACCTGCATGTATATCCGATATATACCTTTCGCAGATCTAGGCCAGTTCATTGTATTTCTTCCTGTCTTTGAGCTCCTGCCTCTTGGCGCTGTTCCATCCGCTCACCGCCTGCAGGTAGCCGGTGATCCGGCTGATGTGGTCCACATTCTCCGATCCGCAGTTGGGGCACTTATCCTCCAATCCGCCCGAGACCTGGGAGCAGCCCAGGCAGACGGTCATGTCCTTGGTGAAGGTGAAGTAGCCGATCTGGGTCTCTCTTGCCAGGCGCAGGCCGAAGTCCATCAAGCCCTGGGGATCAGGGGTGGCCTCGCCTAAGAAGACGTGGAAGATGTTGCCGCCATCAACTATGGGGAAGAATACATGCTCGAGCTTTGCCCGCTCGAAGATTGTGACGTCCGCGCTGGGTGGCAGGTGGGTTCCATTGGTGTAGTAGACGGGCAAGTCGCGCGTCTTATGCAGATTCCTCCTCAACGCATCCAGGTCGCCCTTCACCACCCTCTCGGCACATTCTCTGAACTCCTCGTGGATGAGATCGGATACAGCAAAACGCTGGGCCGTGGTCTCGGCTGGAGTGCGCGCGAGGGCAATGGTCATGCCATGCTGCTCTGAGAGCTTCCGGGCATAGATCTCCATCTCGGTCATGGCCCGAACCGCCAGCTTCCAGGCCTCTTTTGATTCATGCATCTGCTTTCCGGTATGGAACTGCACCATCTCATTGACGCCCACAACGCCTATGGTATAAACCAGGGCATCCAGGCCGACGGCGACGGAGCCCATCTCGCCGGTGATGGGATCCCTGGGCTGCTGGGTAGCAAATGGCATGCGATGGTTGTTGATGATCTGGTTCATCCACTGCCGCTTCACCTTGAATATCTCAACCGATGTGTCCATCAATTCTCGCAGATACTCGAAGAGGAGATCGTCATCCCCCCGAGCGAGGTAAGCGGCACGAGGGCAGTTGAGGGAGACAACCTGCCAGGAGCCCATGGAGAAGTGCTTACCGTCCCGGAAGCGGAGCTTGTCGTCGAACTGATCGTCGCTACTGAATGTGGCTGCAAACTGATATGCGCAGCATTGATAGCATGATATTCCCTCCCCTGCACCCCGGTAGGCAGGAAGCTGGTTGTCAAAGTATGGTGTGCCATACTCCGCCGCCAGCTTGAATGTCTGGAGGTAGAGCTCCTGATAGGTGGGAAGATCGGGATGAGCGGCATTGAACTCTTCGTCCTCCTTCATGAAATCGGGCTCAATGCTGATCTCGGGCTTGGGAAAGTTGAAGGGCTTGCCCCAGTAGTCGCCCTGGAGCATGACCTCCATCAGGGCCTTGAAGGCCAGGCGCACCTCGCGCTCGAACTTGCCGTAGGTCTTGAGAGGCGCGTCGGGAGTAGAGCCGTCCCAGACCCTTCCCGCATAGACCGCAGGCTTGTCCCGCCAGAGCTTGGGGACGCCCGGGGTGAGCTGCACCGAGGAGAAGACCAGCTGGCCGCCGCGAGCGACCATCATCTGGGTCATCTCGTAGACGAACATCTGCATCAGCTGCACGATCTCTTCATAATTGCGGTTCTCGAAGTATGGAGCGATGAAGGTGAGGAAGTTGTAGAAGCCCTGCCCTCCCGCAAAGTTGGTCTGGGCGCTGCCCAGGGCCTTGACCGCATGCAGTATGGCCACCTCAGGCTTTTTGGCCGGGCCGGCAACGCTGGCCTTGGTGCCCAGGCCGTCGGGCATCAGGCCGTAGTAGAGGAAGTAGCGCAGATCCCAGTCCTGGCAGAACGGCCTGGTTCCGAAGTACTCCAGGTCATGGATATGCAGGTCTCCTGCCAGGTGGCGGTCGGCAAGGTATGGGGGCAGAAGCAAAAGGTACTGCTCCTTGCTTATTTTATCCGCCTTCTTCTTGTGGCTGGTCTCAGCGTTCTCCTGCAGGTTGGCGTTCTCCTTGGATTCGAAGCCTGTGCCGATGTCGATGAGATGGGCATCGAAGACGGGCGTCCCCACCCTGGTGCAGATATTTCGCCACTCGGTATGATGCCTCTCCAGGAGGATCACATTCATGATCTCTCTGACCAGAGGGCCGCTCAGGTAGCGGACGTTCATCCACCTAACCCGGCGCTCTACCTCCTTGGCGATGTCCTCCGCCTCTTCTTCGGTTATGCCTGGCTCTTTATAGAATTGTTCAGATAGTTTGGTCTCTTTTAGAAGCTGCTTGGCTATGGCTTCTCTATCCCAGTCCAGCAGATGGCCGTCCGTGGTCCTGACTCTGGGCATAGACGAAACAGCCAGCCCTTCCAGGGTCTGTTGAACGATTCTGCTGCTCAACGCCCATCCCCTCTACAATAAAGCAACATTATGCCTCCTCTCGACGATCGATCTATTAGACCAGTATTTCCACTCCAGTTTATTCCTTTTGCGCTCCAAACAGTCGCAAAATTTTTTAGCAAGTATGTATCAACTCAGTTATAAAGTAAACGCTTAAGACTATCAGTATGCTTTATTATCAACCATATCCCTGCAGGACGAAAGTGAGCTGAAGATCTCCTTCGCCATCGCGACGGCCAGCGCAAGATGATGACCTTGCTCCTTAAGAGATGTAAAAGGGAATCTTTAGGCAACAATTGGCCGCATAATCTAATTTTTTCTCCTGCAACCCCGCTGGGGAGGAGATTGATGAGATGCTCAGCAGTTCTGATGGCTCAGCGGCCCGATCCTCATCTGGCCGCCTGCCCTCTTTCTACCGACATGTTTAAATGGAGTACTGCTCACCTTGTGGCTCGAAGGGCAGGTAGATCAGCTGGAAGATCGCTACCTTGGCATGGTAGAGGCCTCGGGTTCAAATCCCGACCTGTCCATTAGCCTGTTGTACCTTTTGTCTGCATTCATCTGCTTCCACTCAAAAGTCATCGTTTTAACTGCTATAGTACATTAACACCCACGATCAGACAAAGGCTGCCGGCAGCAAACCTCTTTTACCTGCAGAGCAACAGTCTTATTCCCAAGAGTTCTGAGGCGAAGATGTTAGATATCATTCAGGCTGCAGAGGCGCTGTCAGGATCAATAGCCACCATAGCCATGACCTTCTCCATAGGCCTGACCGTCGGCCTGACCGGGGCCATCGCCCCAGGACCTACCCTCCTGGCTACAGTCAACTCCTCACTCAAGGACGGCTGGCTGGCCGGCCCCAAGGTTGCTGCTGGCCATGCGCTAATCGAGATCGTGATATTTCTTTTAATTGTGAAAGGTCTGGCGGTGACTATGCAGCAGTACTCTCGCTCCATCGCCCTCATGGGCGGCCTGGCTCTGATCGCTTTTGGCATTCTGACCATGCGTGATAGCAAGAGAGCCACCATGGCCTCAGCAGGTGACGGATCTTACACCAATCCATATCTAGCAGGATTTCTCACCAGCGCAGCCAACCCCTATTTCTGGATCTGGTGGCTCTCCATAGGCAGCGTCCTTATCGTATCAGGTCTTGAGGCCGGTCTGATCGTGGCGGCAATATTCATGATCGGACACTGGAGCGCCGACTTCGGCTGGTATCTTCTCGTCTCCAGCAGCCTGGAGCGGGGAAGGGGTCTCCTCTCCCCAGAGAATTACAGAAGAATACTGGGGCTATGCGGCATCTTCCTGATCCTATTCGGCATTTACTACCTGGGAAGCGGAATAGGAGTGGTTGGCTGAGGGTGCTCTCCAGCCCGAGGCCCCGGAGGCGACGGATGATTGGGCGGAACGGATCCTTTGATCTTCAGGAAGGATAGATGAGCACGAGAAAGCGGATTGTCGATCTCATTCAGAACTCCACATCAGTCCTCATCCTCTCAGTCCTCTTAGGCCTGGTGCTGCCGGGTCCCGCAGGGGCGACAGAGGCTCTGGTCACCCCGGCGCTCATGGTTATGATGGCCTTCTCCCTGACCGAGGTCGATCTGGGAAGAGATATCAAATCCTCGGCCTCTCTGAAAAGAGGATTTCTCGGCATCATCATAAACTACGGCCTTTTGAGCGGATTGATTCTGCTTCTGAGCTACAGTCTGCCCGACGAATCGCTCAGGCATGGCTTTGTCATCATGGCCGCGGTCCCGCCGGCAGTGGCCGTACTGCCCATGACCCGCATCCTGAAAGGGGACATGAGCCTCTCTTTTGCCGGAGAGATACTCTCCTACCTGGCCTCGCTCCTGCTGATGCCCCTGATCATCTACCTCTTCGTTCACCAGACGGGAATAAGCCCCATCTATCTGCTCCAGATCTCCATTGTATTGATCCTCATCCCTGCTCTTGCCTCCAGGCTGGTGCGACTGCTTCCGATCAACCCCGTCCTTCCCATAAACCTGGGTTTCTTCCTGGTCACATATACTGTGATCGGCCTGAACCAGGGAGCCCTCTGGACGGATGGGTGGAGCGTGGCCTGGATATCCATAGCCCGCACCTTCGCTGTGGGATTGGCAGTGTTTATCCTGGCCAGATCCGCTGGCTTGAAGAGCAGCCAGGCCATATCCCTTACCCTTCTGGGCTCCTTCAAGAACCTGGGACTTGCAGCAGCGGTATCCCTGCTCCTCGTCGGTCCGGCAGCAGGGCTCCCGGCGGCATTCTGCGTCCTCGCGGAGACCGCTTTTTTCATCCTTCTCTCCTTCGCGAGATCACGGTATCCTTAAATAAGGTAAAAAGGGTGATCTGATGGGGAGATATCTTGTCCATCAAGGATGATGCCGCCTATCTGAGGTCGATCTACATCTATGTCGCTATCTCAGTATTCCTCTTCGCTCTCACTGCCGTCATGGGCTATTATACTGCTCAGCTTGATCCAGAGTTCGCCGCCAGCTGGACAGAGGAGCTGGAGATGCTGGCATGGATACTGGAGCAGCCGCCACTCATGATAATGATAATCATATTCCTCAAAAATCTCCTCGCTTCTGCCACGGCTATGCTCTTAGGATTAGGGCTGGGGATCGTTCCCATGATAGTCGCCACCACCAATGGCTTTCTTCTGGGAATAGTCGGCTATAGCGCGGTCGAACAGAAAGGATGGCTCTATCTGGCGGCAGGCATTCTGCCTCATGGAATCATCGAGCTTCCAGTCGTCCTCTTGAGCATCGCCATTGGCTTGCGGCTGGGCCATATGCTAGCCCTATCCCTATTAAAAGAGAGCTCAGACCTCTCCGGAGAGATGCGTGTAGCAATTCATTTCCTCCTCCGCTGGATAATGCCCCTGCTCCTTTTGGCCGCGGCCATTGAAACTTTTATCACCCCCTTTATCATATCGAGGGTCGCATGACATATCCAGATACTAAGAACAAAGGCAAAGGGGAATCCGGCGGGCAGAGCGCCAAGCTTTCTCCCAAAGAGGACTTCAGCCAGTGGTACCATGAGCTGCTGATGACGGGGGAGATCATCGATAACCGCTACCCTGTAAAGGGAATGTGCGTCTGGTTCCCCTTCGGCTTCGCCATCAAGAAGAACGTCTACGGCATCATCCGGCAGCTTCTGGATCCTGATCATCAGGAGACCCTCTTTCCCCTGATGATACCGGAGAACGAGTTCATGAAGGAGGCCCAGCATATCAAAGGCTTCGAGGAGGAGGTCTACTGGGTGACCTGCGGCGGTACCACTCCCCTGGAGGTCAAGCTCGCCCTCCGTCCTACCAGCGAGACGGCCATATACCCCATGTTCAAGCTCTGGATAAGGTCGCATGCCGACATGCCTCTGCGCATCTACCAGATAGTGAATACCTTCCGCTATGAGACCAAGCATACCCGCCCTCTGATACGCCTGCGGGAGATCACCTCCTTCAAAGAGGCGCATACCGTACATGCTACCTGGGAGGAGGCGGCAGAGCAGGTGGAGGTGGCGATCAAAAGGTACTCGGAGTTCTATCGCCGCCTGGCCATACCCTTCCTGGTGAGCCGCCGCCCCAGCTGGGACAAGTTCCCTGGTGCGGATTATACCACCGCCATCGATGTGATAATGCCCGATGGCAAGACCCTGCAGGTGGGGACCGCCCATCATCTGGGCTCCACCTTTGCCAAGACCTATGAGATAACCTATGAGGCAGAGGATGGCGAGCAGAAGCTGGTCAATCAGACCTGCTACGGCATCTCTGAGCGCTGTATTGCTGCCCTCATATCCGTGCACGGGGACGATAAGGGGCTGGCATTGCCCTGGGAGGTGGCTCCCGTTCAGGTGGTCATTGTGCCCATCCTCCTCGGCGACAAGGAGAAGGTGCTGGAGGTCTGCAGGGATCTGTTGAGGATCCTGCAGCAGGCAGGCATCCGGGTGGAGCTGGACACCAGCGACGAGCGGCCTGGTGCCAAGTTCTATAAGTGGGAGATGAAAGGGGTTCCCATCCGCCTGGAGGTCGGCCCCAGGGATATTGAGAAGGGAGTGGTGACGGTGGTGCGCCGGGATGCTGAGAAGCTCACCCTGCCCAGGGAAGGGCTGGCCCAAGCCCTGGTCAGGGAGGCGGAGAGGCTTCAGGCAGCGCTTTATCAGAAGGCAGAGGCATTTGCCAATTCTCGCATCCGGGAGGTGGCAACCATAGATGAAGCCCGAGCCCAGACCGAGGCAGGGGTGGCCCTAGTCCCCTGGTGCGAGAAGGAGGAGTGCGGCCACCAGCTTGAGGACCTGGTTGAGGCGAACATGCTTGGCGAGCCTCAGTACCAGAGCTTCTCACCAACAGCCTGCGCCGTCTGCGGCAAATTGACTGATAAGCGCACATACATGGCCAGACAATACTGATCCGATTGCCTGGGGAGGATGAGAGAGGATGAGGATACTGGGAATTTGCTCGAGCCCAAAAGGCTCGCGGAGCACCACTCTGCGGCTGGTTCAGGCTGCTTTAGAGGGTGCAGGAGAGAACGGAGCAGAGACTGAGCTGGTCGACCTGTGCCAGCTTGATATCAAGTACTGCAATGCCTGTCAGACCTGCTTTAAAACCGGCAAGTGCGTGCATAAAGACGACTTTCAGGGGCTTTATGAGAAGATCCTTATGGCGGACGGTCTGATATTGGGCTCGCCCAACTATTTTCATACCGTGACCGCCCAGCTGAAGACTCTCATCGACCGGATGGCGGATGCCGTTCACTGCCAGCTCCTGACCGGCAAGTACTGCTGCAGCCTGGCCACCGGCGGCAGCAACTACGACCAGGTCACTGGCTATCTGGACAGCTTGATGGTCAACTTCGGCGCTTTTGTTACCGGCAGTGCAGGAGCTGAGATGAGCAAAGGCCCTCGAGCCCTGGAGGAGGGGGAGAGGAA
>NZ_DAKC01000021.1:0-10446 GCF_002496465.1 Methanosaeta sp. UBA356
ATAAGCAGGATCAATGCAGATCACGGGCACACCAGCTATGGCAGCCTTGTAGTCGATATACTGTGTCTATGGCCTTCGCAACCAGCTTCTTAGAGATGCAATGATTAACGTCTCTATGGAACCTAGCTTCTTTACCGGAAAGCTTCTTCAGATGACGTTTTGCGCTATCTGTTCCACAGCTCTGAAGATCGGCTTTGAGGGTTTGCATCATTGCATAGATAATAACGATCCATATACATATAGAACTTTCGGCATTCCTCCCCACCCTGAAGGATGGGGCCTCCTGCCGAATTGAGGTGAAATCAAAATTAAAACTGTATTATTATAAATAGTAATATCTCAATAATATTTATCTACTTGCATCAGTATAACAACAATTTAAGCGCTAAAATAAATCGCCTTCCTTGACTGTTGCATTGCGATTACCATAGAGTTGCATCTATGATTTGATGGATATAATATACGACTATGGCAAAACAATGGCAGCCGAGGTTTATATCTATAGTATAATCTTATGTCAAAGAAGAATATCTCGCCTCGAAATAAACTATTTATATCATAAGGTATTTGTTATATACAAAAATAGAATGAGGTCATTATGAGACAATTCTCGGTGAAAGTTTTGGATGATGCCGACAGGGAGTTCGTAGAGGTTCTCCGAGAGCTTGGCATTCCCAGAAATGTGGCCAGTATGATCACCTACCTGGCCAATGTGGAGGAGGCCACATCAAGGGAGATCGAGATCGGATCCAACCTCCGCCAGCCCGAGGTGAGCATTGCCATGCGCACATTGCGCAATAATAACTGGGTGGAGGAGAGGGAGATCAAAAAGGATGGCAAAGGAAGGCCGATGAAGGTCTACCGGCTGACCATATCCCTGGGCGATATCATAAAGCATTTCGAGGATGAGAAGCGAAAAGAGTCTGCCAAGACCCTGGAGAGCATCGAAAAGCTCAAAGAGTTGAGCCGAAGCCTGAGCGTCACACCTTAATGGCCAAATGCCATTTGCAGCCAGATAAGTCGCCAGTGTATCTGGCTGTAAATCTGAATTCGTTTATAAACTGTATTGGAGCTGCAAAAACTATTTTCTGCGAGAGTCGGCCATCCAAAAGAGGCCTGCTCTAGATCAGCAGTTAAAAAGGGATGAGATGGCAATTTAGACATCCCATCTCTCTGGCATTCAACAATTTTATTCGAGGACCGTTCAGACCTGCAAACTGGGGATTCCCCCGGGATCTCAGGAGACGAAAATCTTTCTCCCGGAGGAGGATAAAGGGTTAAATAAAGCCATTGATCTTTTCGGCCCAAAGCTCCGCTGCAGAAGCCTATTTCTCTACTTCTCCTCTGCCTATTAAATCATCCAGATTCTCTTCCATGAGCTTCTTGCTTTTGATCTCTTCTTTTTTGCCGCCCTTTCTCTCCGCATTTCGCTTCTTAAAGTCAGCCAAGAATCTCACCACTTCTTCAGAGGAATGGGATGGATAATTAAGCTTTCCATCATTCATTTAAAGTGACTGGCGGCTTCCCTTGTAGACCCATTGGTCGTATATCCCCCGGGAGTCCTGGTTGTCGATTACCTCTCCCCCCCAGCCCGCCTTCTCCATCTCCTTCGCGATGAGATCAGCTTCTTTTTGAGAGTAGACGGTGAATAATAGCCTCTTTTCGGCGAGCGAGGCTGCGGCAAGAAGTATCTCCCTCCACAGGGGCCAGTTGGAGTCATCTATCAGACCCACCATGAAGCCGAGGACAGAATGAAAGGGCCTGCCGGAAAAATAACGTGGCAGGAGCCTGGCATCCAGTACGAAGGACCTTTGTGGGTTCATCAGCCCCTTCTTTAGGGCAATGCAGAGCTCACAGCGATCGTAGTCCATGGCCAGGGGATCTAAACCCAGACGAATGAGGGCTTGGGTAGCCAGTCCGTTGCCGCAGCAGATCTCTAAAATAGGCTCATCAGAGCAGGAGAAGTTGGGCTTTAATAGATCAACCAGCCTCGTTATTCTATCCTCAGCATAATGCAGCTCGGCTGCAGTGCTGCAGCTCTCGCATAGCAGCTCGTCTTTCATGGAGATGGCATAATACTCGACGAGGGCACGGAGAAAGGCGCTCTCATCGACCATGATTCTCTTTGTTGCCTCCGATCCGAACCGATCGGCAGCATCCATCAGGATCCTCTCCCTGGAATACCGGTCTGTTAAAAGCAGCCAAAAATCCTCCGGACTGGCCAGGTGAAGGGCAATGCCGATATCCGCAAGCTCGATAGAGCGATCCCAATCCACTCCTTCATCCATTATCTCTCGGGTTACAGGCAGGTCGAGCAGGTCCTGCAGGGACTCTTCCGCCAAAAATATGCTCTCCTCCTCGCCCAGATTAAGTAATTCATTAAGCAGCACGATATTTCGTCTTCTGCCTCGGGAATATTAATCTTCTGCGTGCAGGCCCGTCCGGGCCGACATCTCCAGATCCTGACAGCCTTCTGCCTGGCGGAACAGATATATTATATTCCTGTTAAAATGGCAGCGCTTGAAACTGGTGGATCTTCCAGGAGTTGGCCCCCGCTTAAGAGAGCGCCTCAGAGAGCATTATGGGGATGAAGAGAAAGCCCTGAAGGCGGTGCGAGACGGGGACCTGCTGGGCCTATGCAGTACCCTTAGCGAACGCCAGGCTCTGCAGCTGGTACAGTATGCTCGCGCCCTGAAGTTCCGGGTCTCTCCAGACGAGTTCTTGGCCACCGATGAGGCCGTCAGGATCTATTCCCTGCTGATCTCCAGGCTGGCTGGGTTTGCCCATACCGAGTATGCCCGACTGAAGATCGGCACCCTCTTTCCCTCCTCCTCCCAGGAGATGATAGAGGAGAACCGATTGGCTGCGTCCCACTCTTTAGAGGTGGCCCGGAGGATGGAAGGCCTAGGCTTAGAGGAGCAGCTTCGTTCCATCCGCCCTTTGCGGGAGAGGTCATCTTCAAGGGTCAGGGAGAGGGCGGTGGCTGCCAGCAGCGCTGAGGACTTCCAGAGGCTCAAATCCCGCGGCCTGGACAGATTGATCGATCTTCATCTGGCGGAAAGCCCTCAGGAGCTCTTGGCCCTCGCCCGGAGCTATAGCGTTGTCAGCCTGGTGGGTGAGGGGATGGTGGATGCGGAAGAGGTGGAGAGGGCTGAATCTTTAGAAGACTGGTACCTGGTTCCTGAGGCGGTTTTAGGCTTTTACAGAGAGAATATGGAAACCCTGGCTGCCGCGGTGGAGGCGGCATTGAAGCTTCGGGCAGCGGGAGTGGAGGACTTTGAGGATTGGGAGGATTTCTTCGACCTGATCAGCAGGCTTAGCGATAAGAGCGACCTTGAGGCGGAGCGGTTGAGCAGGCTGGCTGCCAGGCTGGAGAGGAGCGTGGACCAGGCTGCATCTGCAGCCAATGAGGAGCTGAAGAGAAGGATTGAGCAGAGTTCGCTCACCCTGGATGGGACGGACCTCTTGCAGGTGATGAGCCGGGGAGATGGCATCCGGGAGCTCTTCGAGATCCGGATGAAAGGGATCTATCAGGAGGTCTTGAAAGAGGCCAAGGAGCGCGCCAGAGAGGAGCTGGATCTGAAAGGAGCGGAGGAGGTCTGGCTGGATGAGATATTCTCCTCCGCCGTCAGCTATCCTCTGGAGCTGGACCGAGGAGCATTGCGATCCTTTGAGCAGGAGCTGCGCAGCCGACAAGAGGAGAGGGGCCTGAAGGCAAAAAGAGAGCTGGCCCGTGGTCTGGCCGACGAGAGAAATCGGGCGGAAACGCTGGTCCATATTCTGATGGAGTTCGATTATTCCTATGCACTGGGCTCATTCACCCTGAAGGAGGGTTTGAGCTTTCCGGAGATTGCATCAGAGACCGGCCTGTGTTTTCAGGGAGCAAGAAACCTCTCATTGGAGCAGCCGGAAAAGGTGAGCTACTGCCTTGGTGGAGGGCCGGGCGAGCCTCCAGAGATGGTGGCCCTTCTCAGCGGAGTTAACTCCGGAGGCAAGACCACTCTTTTGGACCTCATCTCTCAGATAGTCATCCTGGCGCAGATGGGTCTGCCCGTGCCCGCCGATAGCTGCAGGATGGGCCTATTCGAGCAGCTTTACTACTTCAGCAAGAGCCGGGGTACCCTCTCCGCCGGAGCCTTTGAGACGGCGATGAGAAAGTTCGCTGTGGTGGAGAACGAGAAGAGAAAGCTGGTCTTGGCCGATGAGCTGGAGTCCATAACCGAGCCCGGAGCCTCGGCGCGCATCATCGCTTGCATGCTCGACGAGCTGAACCGAAGGGGCTCAGCCGCGGTCTTCGTCAGCCACCTGGCTGAGGATGTGCGTCGCTTCTCAGAGACCCCGGTTCGGGTGGACGGAATCGAGGCGGAGGGGCTGGATGAGAACAACTGTCTTGTGGTCTGCCGCAGCCCGCGGTACAACTACCTGGCGAAGAGCACTCCCGAGCTGATACTGGACCGGCTGGTTCGTACCACCAAAGGGCAGGAGAAGGAGTTTTATTCCCGACTCCTGGGGAAGTTCAGGTGATCTTTTTATATTCATGAGTTGACCTGTTATATATGGAAGTCTGGCATATAGTAGCATTCTGTATCCTCTTGTTCCCCCTATTCCTCGCCGCCAACTACATCCTGGTAAAGAAGATGGCCGCAGAGAGGAGGTTGCGCGATGAGCGGCTGGAAAGGGCAGCCTCAGATAGCGTGAGAGAGAGCTATTCCGGCAAGGGACTGCCCCACCAGAGCTGGCCCAAGTATAAGGCGGCGAGGAAGAAGAGATGAACTATGGATCGGCATATTGACCGATAGATGGGACCGACAGATATTTAGTCTGGTGAGGAGATGCTCAACCGCTCCATTTGCATTGATTCGATAAATTGTTGAGATGTTTTTGAGGCTGATATCGGTTCAGCGAATCGATAGGAAATCAAATAAATAATGGAAATGATTTGAAACCGCAGAGGCAGCTTCTTCTCTGGCCCTAAAACGGGCTGTCGGATCAGGCTTCCTTAAAGAGACGGATGGCTCTGGAACGATTTTGATTATGAAATCAATCGCTTCGGGAGACATCCATCGTCGTTTAATGCCTCTGCTTCCGGCAGGCATGCATATCTTGCGAGCTATTGCCGTGGACTTCATCTTGTTTTCAGATTCAAAGAAGAGGCATTAAATGTCATTTGGAAATCTGAATATAATAGATCCGCTCTTGCGAGCGATTGCTCTAGAAGGATATACCACCCCCACGCCGATACAGATGCTGGCCATACCCCCATTACTCGAGGGAAAAGATCTGCTGGGGATCGCTCAGACGGGAACGGGAAAGACGGCGGCATTTGTGCTGCCCATACTGCAGAGAATGTCAGCCGAGCGGCGAGCCAGCCGGCCGGGCTCACCGCGGGTGCTGGTGCTTGCTCCTACCAGAGAGCTTGCTGCCCAGATCGGCCAGAGCTTTGCCACCTATGGCAAGTTTCTCCGCTTCAGACAACTGGTCATATTCGGCGGCGTCCGCCAGGGGCCGCAGGTCAATATGCTCTCCCGAGGAGTCGATATACTAGTCGCCACTCCTGGCAGGCTCTTGGACCTGATGAACCAGGGCTACATAGAGCTGAAAGGGGTTGAGTTCTTCGTCCTGGATGAGATCGACAGGATGCTTGACATGGGCTTCATAAGAGACGTGAAGAGGATAGTCTCGGCTCTGCCGGAGAAGCACAGCTCCCTTTTCTTCTCTGCCACTCTGACCCGGGAGACGGGCGAGCTTGCCCAGAGCCTTCTTAATGATCCGGTGCATGTGCAGGCCTCTCCCTCGGCGTGCACTCTGGACTCCATCGATCAGCAGGTATTCTTTGTCGATCAGAACTCCAAGAACTCCCTTCTGCTCGATCTCCTCTTAAAAGAAGATATGAAGAGGGTCCTGGTCTTCGCCCGCACCAAGCACCGGGCGGATAAGGTGGCGCAGATGCTGTCCAAAAACAGGATTCAGTCGGATGCCATTCACGGCAACAAGTCGCAAAACCAGCGCACTAAGACTATGGAAAGGTTCCGATCAGGCAGGATAAGGGTGCTGGTGGCGACCGACATCGCCGCTCGGGGCATAGATATCGATGATATCACCCATGTGGTGAACTATGACCTGCCAAATGAGCCAGAGAGCTACGTCCACCGCATCGGGCGCACCGGCAGGGCGGGAGCTAGCGGCAATGCATTCTCTTTCTGCTCTGCAGAAGAGCGCAGCTTCTTGAAGGATATCGAGAGGCTTACCCGGGAGAAGATAGAGGAAAGAGAACATAAGTATCATTCTCCCCGGGCAAAGGCGGCAACTGGCGCGGATGCAAAGCCCTTATCCCCTGCCAGGTCAAGGGTCACCCGGGTTCAGCAGAGGCCGGTCGGCGGTAAGGTCCCGGGCAAGCAGGCCACTTCTCATCGCATATCACATCCGGCCAAGGTCGCCTGCTGAATCAGGAGAGGTGGGCTGGCACTCCGAGCAAGGACCGGCCACCTTTTTATATTTTATAAAATTTTGGTGGAAGCATTCATCAGAAATACTAGTCGGCTCTTCCCCCGAAACCAGATTCAAACAGATGAATAGATCCGGCTGAGCCGTTCTACTATCTCCTCTAAGGTCAAATTCTCCTGCTCTCCCCCTGACATGTCTCTCAGGATCAGCCTGCCGGAATCCAGCTCCTCTCTGCCCACGATCACCGCATGCCTCGCACCCGCTCCTGATGCGGCCTTGAGCTGCGCCCCCATGCTTCTGCCCATTACGTCCAGAACCGTAGGGACTGACCTTCGCAGAGATACTGCGATCCTGGCAGCATCAACCTTGACGTCGGGGGTGTATACAAGGAAGACCGGCGGCTTTCTCTCCTCCATTATATGGGCGATCTCCATTATGCGGTCGAATCCCAGGCCGAAGCCGGTTGATGAGGTCTCTTTCCCTCCAAATAGGCTGGAGAGCTCATATGTTCCTCCGCCGCATATCTGGCGCTGTGCTCCCAGACCCTCAGCATAGATCTCAAAGACCGTACCTGAGTAGTAATCCAGGCCCCGCACAATCTCAAAGTCGATTTGGAAGTCCACCCCGTAGGCTCCGAGAAGATCCACCGTCTCTTGGAACTCCTCCAGGTGGAGTTGGGAGCTGACCGCCCTTCCATTGCGAGCAGACCCGCGGCCCTCTGACTGCATCTTGGGCTCAGAACAGGCTTTCGGACCCCCGATCCCGGTGGAGGCCTCTTGAGTCTCAGTGAGCAACAGATCGCCGGCGATCTCCAGGGCCTTATCCAAAGCCGCTTTGCCCTTCAGATCGATCAGCTCCAGCAGTCCCAGATCTCCTTGATCTAGATCCTCCAGCAGCTCCTTTAAAGCAGACCGCTCCTTTTTGTCGATCATTCTCATCGCAGCCGCTCTTTTATCCCCCTCGATTCTCTCCAAAATAGCCCGTATGAGACCCAGATAGCCGAGGTGAATATCTCCCCTGATTCCCGCGCTCCTGATCAACTGATCTGCCAGAGCGATGGCCTCGGCCTCGGAATCCGGCCTGGCACCTCCTATCAGCTCCGCACCCAGCTGCCAGAACTCCCTGAAGCGCCCTTTCTGTGGGCGTTCGTAGCGGAAGCAATTGCCAAAGTAGTAGAGCCTCAAAGGCTTGGGCGAGTTTTGCAGCTCGGAGACGAACATGCGCATCACTGGAGCGGTCAATTCCGGACGGAGGGCAAGATCTCGACCTCCTTTGTCCTGGAAGCTGTAGATCTCATCTATTACTGAGGCACCGGATTTCTCTGTGAATAGCTCAAGATGCTCAAATGTGGGTGTGGCTACCTCCTGGTAGCCCCAGCGACAAAGCACTTCTTGCATCGCTTTTCGGGCCTGGCTCCGCTTCCGCATCTCTTCTGGAAGGAAGTCCCGCGTGCCTCTCGGTCTCTTGATGATGGTCATATCGAGAGAGAAGTAGAACGCAAAATGCCCTTATAGTTTGTGATTCAAAAAGAAGAAATCATGGGAATTATCTCAGCTTCTCTTCCACCTCAGATGGACAGGCGATGATCTGCACTGGCCGTATCAGGATGTTGGAGGTGGCGGTGGCACTTCCCCCTTTTACCGAATTTATAGCACTCACTGAGATCCCGCTGACGTCTATGACCATATTATTGCCCAAGAGCGCTGCCGAACCGCTCCTGGTCACATTGTTCGAGTTGAGGTCGTATTTCTTGTCCCTGTTCAATGCTTTATCCACAGCGCGCTCAATGCTATCTGCCGCAACATGACCATTATACCAATTTAGCGATCCATCATCGGTCTCCTGGCCGGTGACGCTGATCTCCAGGGAATTGGAAAGGTCCTCCGACCCAGCATCACAGTCTTGGCTGCCGTCGTAGATAATCTCTCGCTCCCGGTCGGTATTGATTGCCGTCAGATCTGAAACCACCCTCTTCGAGCCGGTTTCATTCAGCGCTATATCTTCTCTTGAAGGCAATGGCCAGAGAAAAAGAGCTTTCGACCGAAGCGCCGATGTACTTCGCACTGACCAGGGGAGAGTGATCGTCTCTCCATTTACCTTGAACTTCCCTATTGCGCTTCCATATGGTTTATCCATAGTGCCTGAGAGGGTCTTTTTCATCTCTTTCTGCAGGTCGGGGAGGCCCGCCTCTGATCCCAGTGCATTGAGCATGAGGCATGAGAAGATAAAAATGGCCCCCACCAGCAAGAGGCCAGTGGGCTTTAGCATTTTTTTCATTTTCGTCCTTCAGGTCTGATGATCCCGATCTATTGCTGGTTGGTGACGATCTTCACATTGTTGGTGGCAATCGCGGCTCCAAAGGCCAGTGCCTCCCTATTTCCCACCCGGATCTGCTCCATGTTGACCTTTAAGCAGCATTCCTGGCAGGATTCGGGACCGCAGCATTCGCACTCACCTGAATCCTGATTCTTCTCGATCATCAGGTTATTGGTGGCTGTGGCCAGAGAAGGTCTCCGCCAGATGCCGCCAAAGGCCAACGCCCTGTCATTTCCGACGGTCAGGCGATCGAAGTTTGTATCTGCGAACTCAGGGAACTGGAACGCAGATGCCTCTGACTGAAATATGCCTCCGCCCCTCCCCAGAACGTCCACCGCTCCACAGGGCTTCATTCCCTGTGCCAGAATAGGTACCGATAGCATCACTACGGCCAATACCACAAGTACTCCCATTTGCCTAATAATTTCACCTCATCATCATTTTAGGATATAATCAATTAGTCACTCGATGATATTTATACGTTCTGGTGGTTTTTTTCATGAAAAGCTAGATTTATAGAGATATTCTTATCGAGAAAATTTTACCATAGGTATGCACCAGCGATAATAATGAGACCATTTCGCCGATATATTAAATTTTGAAGCAAGTGCAGGCAGAGAGGAAGCGTCGCTAGGATCAAATCATAGTGACAGGCTATATTGTGGTCAAAACCATAAAATTAGAATAAAATGGGCATGATAGTTATCATCAGTCCGAGCCCTACCCTCATTGCAGCGGCAAGTGATGCGCAGTCATTTCCCTTAATTGTTATGTACCGCAGGGACTCTCAGTGAAGCTCTTCTCAAATACCTCCCTCTCCGGCGCCACCTCGGCGAAGATCTGCGCCTCGAAGTGCTCTATCAGAATGTCCTCATCCAGCCAGGCATCTGCCGGCAGGCCCGCTTTGACGCAGGTCTGGCCTAAAAACTCCAGGGAATCAAAACCCCATTCAATCGCCACCTGGGGCAGCAGCAGACCGGTGAACGGCCCTTTGGAGACGATGAGGCCGTCCCTTCCCACCTGAATCCTCTCGGGCAGGTTCTTCTTGGGCCCGGTGCAGGCCTGGGGCTCGGTGAGAATGGTGACCTCCAGCTCAATCCTCTTCAGCTCACCCGGCCGCAGGCCAGGGAACCGCGGATCGCGAAAGCCGGCATTGATCGCTGAATCCACAATGGCCCGACCAAGGGGCAAGACCGGCCGAGGATAGCCTATGCATCCCCGCAGGTCCCCATCCTCATGCAAAGTTACAAAGACGCCACGCTTCTGGGAAAAGACTGGCTGCATCCCTTCTGGGTCCAGGGCCTCCTTCGTTTCCATATAATGTGCCAGGGCGCGCCTGGCCAGGCGGACGGCTGCACTTCCCTCATCCACTGTCAGCATGATTATTAATAGGCCTGGAAGATATTAAAGAGTTGTGCGGGTTGGAGCTCGCCCGCTCTAGCGCCAGTTGATGCTGTTCCAGTGCTCGTACTCGTGCTCCCAGTTATCCTTGTTCATGCGCACCAGCTCTTTGAAGTGAGAGCGGATGCCTTCCTGCACCTTCCTCTGCTCAGCGTAGTCGCATTTGGTGCGAATATCCTCGACCAAGGCCCGGCCCAGATCGCGGGCCTTCCTCTCCCCCTCCCCCCGGGCACGAGCGCCTTTGCTCATCTCAGCTCCTGCGCTGCCGGTAACAAAAGCGCCGAA
>NZ_DAKC01000062.1:0-8770 GCF_002496465.1 Methanosaeta sp. UBA356
CACTTTTAGACCGCCATTGACATATAGGCTATCAAGATGCATGACCTCAGCACCCGCTTATGATTAACAGTATAGCCACGATTATGGAGTTCGGCCGTTATCCTTCGATAGCCTTATCCAAGAAATGCCAAAGGGATATCTCGAATCTCGTCTATCAGAACGGCATTTTTGGTATTCTCAGTGGTATCTAAATTCTGTCTTATTAGCAATTTGCAGTAACCACTGCGACTTATATCCATTATTTGAAACGATTGGAATACAGATAACTGAAGGCAGTTCGAATGAGCTTCCTGGATAATCATACACCACCAAATAATGTCGGTTTTAGTCTCTCTTATTGGACCTTCTTCTGAGTCATGGCGAAAGCTCTTTTTAATTATCAAAAACACAGGATTTAAACGAACGGTCTCTGAATTGAGGTTTTTTAAGTTCCAGGTCTCCAACACGTGTTTTAAGAGATCGCTCTTTATAGCCATTGCGTTGAGTTGTTCGCGTGTCATTTCGCTCATATGGCTCGGCTCCCGATTGCTGTATCGCCTCTAATTGCATGACTAGGTTCAAGAACCAGGTCAGTAGCTTCTTTAATCCGTCATCCTGATCTTTCACCTACGGGGAAAGAGTCCCGATCGCAATCGGGACATCGACAAGGTAATCTTCTAGCAGATCAAATATCTCCATGGCTCTGTATCCTCCTTGTTTCCAAACATATAGTGGGTACAGGGCCTTTATATCATTTTACAGAAAAGGAAATACACTACCAGTTTGTCGCACCTCATTTCGCTAATATGGCTCAGCTACTGATTGCTGTATTGCCACTAATTGCATGACTAGGTTTAAAAACCAGGTCAGAAACTTCTTTTATCTGTCATCTTTATCTTTCACCTACGGGGAATGAGTCCCTATCTCAATCGGGACATCGATGAGATAATCTTCTAGCATATTTAATATCCCCCTGGCTCAGTACCCTCCATTTTTCCAAAGATGCAGTGGGCACAGGGCCTTTACATCCTTTCCAGAAAAAGAAGTACATTACCCGACTGCCATAAGACTTCAGCTTTTATTGGATCTCTTCTGGTGATAATTATATTTCGTTGTTCTGATTTAAAATCTTTATTGATATTAGCCCGTAGATACCTAGAGTTAAATAGTATGCCATTTGTATTATATAATAGCCAAACGCAGAGATTATTGCATCATTCAGTGGGATCCCCAGAGGCACCAATATCACAGTCCATAAGCCTTGGCTTGTCCCAAGCCCCGCAATCCCGTATATGGGAAGTAGTGTAGAAAGGACGGTGAAGGTTGATCCCATTATAACTATATGTAATGGCATATCAAAATGCATTCCCTTAATCACCAAAAAAACCACAGAAAAGTTGGCTATCCAAATGAAGAACGAGGTTATAAGAGCAAAAATCGCCGTCTTAATATTTCTCATACCCTCCATGGCCTGCATAATTTCTCTCAACTTCAATATAATATATTTAATACGAGCATTGTTGCCAAGTCCCAACTTATCCAAGGAGCAGGTGAATGGATCCAAGAAATTCTCTCTGCAACGAAGAAGCATAATCAGAAGCAAGAAACAAGCGATAATTAGGAGAGATGTCAGAATCGAAGCAAGCCTCAATCCCTCAAGCTGTTTGGCTGCGATCCATGAAGATACCAAAAATAAGGAGCAAATTGCAGCAAAATCGAGAATGCGTGCAACTATGAGCGTGGACGCTCCGATAGCAGCATTTTTATTATGCAGCTTCTTGAGCATGTAAACATATGAAAGCTCTCCGGCCCTCATTGGAGCCATATTATTCACCATATTATAGACACATACTATATTAAAAAGGCTACGAATTTTTATCCTTTTATTCAACAATACATAGAAACGAATTGCTCTGAGGATATTGCAAAATATATATGTCAAAAAACCGATTATCAAATATATGGGTTCTATGCTCTTGAGAGTGTTTATAATGTCAGCCGGCTTTATCTGAGACAAGGTCAAGTAAAGCAATACTACAGTGATAACGACGGCCATTATCAGCCCTTGATTTCTCTTATCCATATACGAATCAACGGAATCTCTCAATCACCCCACTATTAAGAACTATATGCTTGCAGCTAATGAGATCACTATGCAGATTGACCAATCGTATATCTAAAATAAAAAATATATTTATGGCATAATCCATCGAGTAGCTCATAAAAAAAGATGGCTCCACTCCATTGCTTTATAGCTCATGCACATATTATTGTTGTTCCTGTTGATCTCGCAGGCGCCTGCTATGAACCGGTCCGATGTCACTACCGCTGACCCTGCAAATTCCAAGCCCGCCAGATTTTTGGGTCTGATGGCAGCCACCCCGTTAGCCGGAATTGTCTGGCCGCCTGCATATAGCAATCCACCTGCCCTGTCTCGCAGCTCCAGTTGTATGTTTGCGGCCTCGTCTGAAGGATTCTGAATCATCAGCCAGGATCTCCAGTTATCGGGATTGGTAGTGTCTGTGAAATCAGGATAATAAAGGATCCATTCTTCTCGCTCGATAATCTGAACTGCTGCAGCTTCAGACCATCCCGATGTGGCGCCTCTGCTGTCCGTGGCCATGGCCTTTATCTGATAGACACCTGCATTGGTCCAGCTATGAGACATGCTTGCAGTTGCCCCTGAATCGACAAAATCTGTGGAAGCGGTGCTTCCGTCTCCCCAATCGAAGGTGTACTTCACTTGATCTCCATCCGGATCAGATGCAGAGGTGAAATAGGTGTAGTCAACCTCGACAAAACCGCTATTCTCGCCCAGAGGAACAGATGGCGTATTTGGAGGATTGTTGGGGAGGTCGGAGAAGTCTATAGCTGCCACAAAAGCGTCTTTGTATCCGGCATTGGCTGGCTGCAATGGATTTTGGGTTGGAAAATTGTTTGATTCTGTATAACCCGTGAGATAGGTTTTGCTAAAATCATCTATGGCGATTCCTTTGGCATAATCATAGTTGACTCCTCCAAGGTAAGTGGAAAAGGACAAAGCCGATCCAGCAGCATTTATCATGGTGACGAAAATATCATGCGAGCCACCATTCGATGCCTGCAATGGGATCTTTGTTGGGAAGTCGGCGGAAGAGGTATCACCAGTAACAATAGCGTTGCCCCAGCCATTCACAGCGATGCCGTGAGCAAAACAATCGCCACTGCCTCCAAGGTAGGTGGAATATGCTAATCCTGATCCGGCGGAGTTGATCTTGGTGACAAAGGAGTCAAAAGAACCGTCCTTCAATGCTTGTATCGGATTTTGGGTTGGGAAGTCATTTGAGATGGTATAACCTGTTACATAGGCGTTGCCTCTACTATCCACAGCGATGCCTTCAGCAAAGTCATTAAAGCTTCCACCAAGGTAGGTGGAATAAGTCAATGCCGATCCAGCTGAATTGATCTTGGATACAAATGCGTCCATCTCGCCACCATTCGATGCCTGCAATGGATTTGTTGTCGGGAAGTTGGTTGAATATGTAGGCCCGGTGATATAGGCATTGCTGCTTCCGTCTAAGGCGATGCCAAGGCCATATTCAGAGCTGCTCCCTCCGAGGTATGTGGAATAGACCAGTGCCGATCCGGCAGAATTGATCTTGGATACAAATGCGTCCCACAATCCGGCCTTCGATGCTTGGATGGGATTTTTTGTCGGGAAGCTGGTGGAGCCTGTATATCCGGTGACATATGCATTGCCGCTTCCGTCTACAGCTATGCCTTCTCCATTATCCTCGCCGCTCCCTCCGAGGTAGGTGGAATAAGATAGTGCCGACCCGGCGGAATTGATCTTGGCAATAAAAGCATCATTCGAACCAGCATTGGATGCCTGCAATGGATTTTTTGTCGGGAAGTTGGTGGAGGCAGTATACCCGGTGACATAGGCGTTGCCGCTGCTATCTACTGCGATTCCTTTGGCATAATCATAATCTCCTCCTCCCAGGTAGGTGGAATAAGATAGTGCCGATCCAGCTGAATTGATCTTGGCAACAAAAACATCGCTAGAAGCAGCATTGGATGCCTGCAATGGATTTTTTGTCGGGAAGTTGGTGGAAGCAGTATACCCTGTGACATATGCATTGCCACTGCTATCAAGTGCCAGGCTTAAGCCAGAATCATCGCCGCTTCCCCCTAGATATGTGGAGTAGGCTAATGCCGGATCGATCACCAAAGGATATCTTCGATCGTAGTCTACGATCTCAAATCCAACTCCATTGTCTCCAACCAGGCGGTAACGTCCTTCAACCATCTCCCTGCTACCATTGATCTCCTGGTAGCATATGGGCACAGAATCGGTCAGGTTGCCCGCAGAGGTTCTTATCAGCAGAGATCCATCCTCTGCCAGGCTGAGGTTATCCTGGCCGCTATAGGTCAGAATTATCCCAGACAAATCTGCACCGGGATTCAAGGTCAGCTCATGCTTCAGGTATCCTTCCGTACCCTTGAAGACCAGATCCACTCCTGGATAGACCTCTTTATACCTTATTGCCTCATAGGTGGGGATATCGGAAATCCATTGGGTTGAGTCATTACCTATGAAGAAGTTGGCCTGGCCAGGGAGCTGCTCTTCCCCTATTATCTGTCCTGGGCTGGAGTTCTCAAAGGCCATATGGACGGCAGAGGAGTTGTTGCCCCGGAACAAACTGAATACGACCTCTGAAGGGGTGAAGAACACCGTTGGGCCTTCTATCTGGACCATGAACCTCACATCTTCGGGGGACTGACCACGATTTTCTATAAAGCTCAAGGGCAGCTTGAGCATGGCCGAGTCGATCGATTGGTTATTGTTATGGGGGCTGCTATCTAGCTCAGTGCTAGTGGATATGCTGCAATTCACACCAGAGAGCAAATCTGAATGATCTGGTGAGGAGTTGATGATGGGAACTTCTGCCGACCCGGACATCATCGATACCATAAGAATTGCGCTAAAAAGGATTGTTAACGCATAATTGGACCTGCATAAATGCATGACTTCTTGCACCTCTCGATATTAAATAGTTTTAAAGTATCTTTAGTTAGATAAGCCTTTCCACTAAAGTTTAACACACTGAATAAACGGCAATACCTGGTATTTCTAAAATTAATTTTTTAAGAATCATCAGCAAGCATCCCGCCGTTCAGCCAGCGTCTGCTGAGCAGGCCTGTTGGGAAACAAGGGGACATATTGCGGATCATCATGCAGACACGTAGGAAGGATACTTATATCGATTGAGCGGGTAGAAAGTATGTCAATGCGGCAAAGGATCTTTTTATCCTCATGTGGCTGCTGCCCTGCAAGTTAAACCTATCCTATGCCTAAAACAAGAGATGGTGCCACGATTAAGGATGCGTTTCATATAGAGAGAGCCATAGTTTCATGCACAAGCAATCCATCCGCCACGATCCAAGAAGATTAAAATACTGCAATAAGGATGTTCTCCTGCAATGAGGATCTCTGTGATAGGCGGCGGCTATGTGGGCCTAGTCTCTGCTGTCTGCTTTGCCCAGCTGGGCCACACAGTCGAGCTGATAGAGATCGATATCGATCGGGCCAGTTCAATCAGCCAGGGCAGTCCGCAAATATACGAAAAGAGCCTGGAAGCGCTCTTATCAAAGCACCTGGAAAAGAGCTTTCATGTGTCCACAGCTTATGATGCCATTCCAGACACAGATATCTCCTTCATATGCGTGGGGACCCCAGAGGGGGACAATGGCGATCCGGACCTCTCCATAGTCCAGTCCGCCTGCCAGTCTCTGGGCCGGTCTCTGAGGGATAAGGACTCATATCATGTGGTGGTCGTGAAGAGCACCGTCCCCCCCGGGGCCACCGAGGGCCTTGTGGTCCCCACAGTCCTGAAACACTCCCAAAGGGCAGGGGATGAAACCGGCTTTTGCATGAACCCGGAGTTTCTCAGAGAGGGGCGGGCGGTAGAGGATTTCATGCATCCGGACCGGATAATCATAGGCAGCAATGACAGTAGAGCGGGAGACCGAGCAGAATCAGCATATCGAGGAATTGAGGCGCCAATCATCCGCACAGGGATCAAATCTGCGGAGATGATAAAGTACGCCTCCAATGCCTTTCTGGCCACCAAAATATCCTTTGCCAATGAGATGGGGAATCTCTGCAAGAGGCTGGACATCGACGTTTATGAGGTGATGAAAGGAGTGGGCATGGATCACAGAATATCCCCCCACTTCCTCAATGCTGGCGCCGGCTTTGGGGGAAGCTGCTTTCCCAAGGACCTCTCCGCCCTCATAGCTCTGGCCCAATCTCTGGGCGAAGAGCCGTTGATTCTCAGATCCGTCCAAAATGTCAATGAAAGGCAGCCTGCGCGGATACTGGAACTGCTGCAAAAGAAGATCGTCCGCCTTGAGGGCAAGAGGATCGCAGTCCTCGGCCTGGCCTTCAAGAACGATACTGATGATATCCGAGAATCCAGATCAATTCCCGTGATCATGAAGCTAAAGGAGAAGGGGGCGAATATAGCGGCTTATGATCCAAAGGCAACCGGCTCCATGAGAAAATTGATCCCGGATATCGAGTACTGCTCGACAGCTGCAGATGCCTTGAGGGGTGCAGATGCATGCCTGGTGATGACCGAGTGGCCGGAGTTCAGCCTTCTGGATGAGGAGTTTGATCTGATGAAAAACAGGGTGATCATCGAGGGAAGAAATATTCTGTCCTGCCAGGATAAAGAGGGAATATGCTGGTAGCACAAGGGCTGATACCGGCCGCTGGAATGGGGACCAGGCTCGGGCCCTTCACCCATGCTATACCGAAAGAGCTCTTGCCCGTGGGGGAGAAGGCAGTGATAGAGCATGTGGTCGAGGCTATGCAGCTGGCGGGGATAGAGGAGATCGTGGTTGTTGTTAGCCCCCATAAGCATGGCATCTCAGATTACCTGGGCTCAGGAAGGCGGTTCGGAGTGAATCTCACCTATGTAGTCCAGGATGAGCCACTTGGTCTGGCCAATGCGGTGCTATCCGGGGAGCACGTCATAGACGGCAGCTTTGCAGTGGTTCTTGGCGACAACTTCTTTCATCCCAAGTCGTTCCTTGGAGACTTGATCTCATACCATATTGCCGAGAAGGCAGATGCTACTCTTGGGGTGGCTGATGTAGAGGATGTGACCAGGCACGGGATCATAACCGTGGAGGGTGACAGGATAAAGGATATAATCGAGAAGCCAATGCCAGAAAAGGCCCCCAGCTCGCTTGGATCAATTGGCATCTATGTCTTTGAGCCTGACCTCTTTGATGCCATCAGGAGGACAAAACCAGGTTATAAAGGGGAATACCAGCTCACTGACTCGATCAAGGTGCTCATAGAGTTGGGGAAGAATGTTATTTATAAAAAAATAGACGGAGTGCATATCGATGTGGGCACTCCCAAGGACCTGGTATGGGCCAATAACTGGCACTTCCGATATTGCGGCTGCGAATAGATCCCTAAGGTCAAAAGCGACATCAATCCTGGAGCTTTGAGCCTGAATAATCTCCTACGGATATTTCTTTTCTACCATAATCCTTCCCGATTCGTCAATTAAGCTCACATTTCCGGCATCATCTAAGATTGGGCTAGGATAACCTATGTAGATCTTAGTGGCGGTACTGTTGTTTCCGTTCCCGATATGCAGTTCAACCTCAGAATTTGGCGCCAAATGGATCCGTGGAAGCGACAGAATGATTTTCTCGTCCACAGAAATGAACCAGCGCTCCAGGACGCTATCCTTCATCCCTTTATTATGCAATACAAGGTATTCGTCGTTATCAGAAGGAACGATTTTGACTATCTCGATTGCATCTATCGATTTGCCGGCTGTATTACTTGCAGGAGAGACATTATCTATTGGAATTATACCATTTATTCTCGCAGGTGAGGCATTCCCATATCCCGATGCAAAAGCCATCTCTATTAAGATTATTATTAATATTGTCCCATATATTATGCGTTTCATATGCGTCCTCCAATTTTTACCGATGACCTGAATTTACAGCGCCAATCAATATATTCGCAATGTTATGGAAAGATAAAAAGATATTGCAGCGGACGAAGCGCGAACCATTTGGCTCTCCTAATGATCTGCTAACACATTCGTCCCCTGGGCCGTTCTGCTTTTCATGCCGGAAGTGTTTCATTTCTTTCTCTTTCTGATGTCCGTCGCGCACGCATCCCCTGCCTTCAAGTTCCCGCCACGGTCCAGATCGCGCCTCAAACGGGCCGAGCTAAACCCCAAAAGCTTCCCTGCCCCTCTTTCTTCGCGAGAATGATTCGCATAATAGAAGAGTAGGCTTGCCATCATGCTAAATCATATCAGAATGTGGATCTCGTACGGCTGGGATTAATAAACCCCTGTTGCGTATATATCCCTTCATGAGCGATACAGAGGCAAAGTCCAGCATCGGCCCGGGCATGGGCCTGATCCATCTGGAGACTGGGGTGCAGATCATCATCCCCGCCCAGATCGAGCCGGAGAGAATTGTGGCAGCAATAGAAGCTCTACTGGCTGCAGTCAAGGACAATATGAGCGAGGGCATAGGCTGCTCGGATATCGCCTGGATGACCTCCTCTGATGTCAATGCCATGCTCCTGGTGAGCACAGATATGGAGGAGGGGCCAGCAGGCGCAGTTTCCGCCCTTCATGCCGCAGCGGAGGCCTTCTCCGAAAGGTCCGGTCGGGTGATATCGCAGATGGAGGCAGATTCCGGGGAATGAAAATCGCCTTATTGCAGCTAAATCCCACCTTGGGCGACCTGGCCGGAAATAAGG
>NZ_DAKC01000062.1:9021-9899 GCF_002496465.1 Methanosaeta sp. UBA356
GGCTATCCGCCATGCGATCTACTTCTCAATGAGGAATTTGTAGAGCGGAGCTGGCAGGCTCTGGACGAGCTGGCCGAAGAGCTGGATGACCTCCCTCCGGTTCTGGTGGGCCTGGCAGAGCCGGACACCTCCGCCGGGGAGCGCCCTCTTTTCAACTCTGCTGCCCTGATCCGGGGAGGGAAGGTGACTGAGACCTTTCAGAAGAGCATGCTCTATGGTTGCGATCTATTCCACGAGGGCCGCTACTTCCTGCGGGGAAAGGAGCCTCGGGTTCTGCAGATCGAGGGCCAATCACTGGGCATACTGATAGGCGAGCTTCTTTTGAGCAGCGGCGATAACGAAAGGCAGGATCGGCCCGATCCCATTGCAGAGCTTCGGGCCAAAGGCGCTGACGCTATAGTCAACCTGTCCGCCTCCCCCTTCACCGCGGGAAAGCAGCTCCTTCGGGAGGCAAGGCTATCAGATCTCGCCAAAAAGCACTGCTTGCCCATCCTTTCTGTCAATCAGGTGGGAGGAAACGATGATCTGATATTCGACGGTAGAAGCTGCTTTTTTGATGCCGCAGGCCGCCTTATTGCCAGAGGACGTGGATTTGAGGAGGATATCATAGTAGCAGACCTGGATGAGCCAAAAGAGATCATAGCTACTGACGACTTCACTTTCGAGGCGGAGATCTGGAGGGCCCTGGTCCTGGGGACGAGGGATTATGTGCATAAATGCGGCTTTTCCAGCGTCCTCCTGGGGCTTTCCGGGGGAATCGACTCCTCCCTGGTGGCAGCCATAGCCGTTCAGGCCCTGGGGCCGAATAACGTCCTGGGCGTTCTTCTGCCCTCGCCTTACACCCGCCAGAGCAGCATCGACGATGCCCTGGCCTTAGC